>JAISOT010000127.1 GCA_031275465.1 Desulfovibrio sp. | reverse complement strand
TGGTCCGTTTTTTTCACCCTGTACTACGCTTTTCTGGAACGCCACGGCTGGAAGCAGTCCGTTGATTTGGAAGCCTGGGAGATCGCCCGCGAAATGGGAAGACACGTTATCGGCATGGAGAGCGTCGAGGAACAGATCGCCTCCCTTGAAAGCGTGCCTGTGGACAGGATACTCCGTTTTCTCAAGGCGTCCGGAGACTGGACGCGCCGCATGAAGCAAAGCCGCGCGGCGTATCTCGACGGCGATCTCAAACGCCTGCTCGACACCGGCACAGAATTTCCCACCCGCACCGGCGCCGTTATCGAAACGCGCGATCAGCGCTTCCGCGAGCGGATGCTCCCCTGGATAGAGCAGGGACGGACGGCCGTTTTTGTGGGTACGGCGCACATGCTCAATCTGGAAGACATGCTGCGCGGGGACGGCTTCGAGGTTGGCCGGACCTTCCCCACATGGCGGCACAAATTACTGGACAGCCTGCGCAGGCGGCAAATTCATCCATAAGATCCCATGAGAGAGTGTTTTGCCCACATAACGGCCCAGGCGCTGGTGCCGGAACAACTCGTCGAGTATGTGACGGCCGTCGGGCAGTCGCGGCCGGTACTGTGCGGGGCGTGCGTGGCCTATGACTTTGGAGAAAGCCGCACTCTCGTTGCCTACAAGCCGGGAGGGTCTCCCGGCGAGGATATGGAAGAGGTCATGAACGCCGCCGTGGCCGCCGCGACGGCCGACGGGGCCTGCGCGAGCCTCACTGTTCTGGGGCCGTCCCGGCCGCGCTCGGCCCCCGCGAATGTTGTCCGCCACGAAGACGCTTACGCCTTCATCCCTTTGCCGCAGGCGGCCCCCGGCCAGAATCTGCGCCACATGCTCCGGCGTGGCGCGCGGGAATGCGCCATGTCGGAGGAACCGTGGCTGCCGGAACACAACAGCCTTGTGCGGAGCTACCTTGCCTCGCGTCCTCTGGAGGCGGGAACCCGCCATATTTTTGCCCGCATTCCCGACTATCTCGCGGCAAGCCCGGGAGCCGTCCTTTTCGCCGCCAGAGACGGCGCCTCACGTCTGAGGGCCTTTGCCGTAGGGGATTTTTCCAGCCTGACAACGGCGTTTTACATGTTCGCCTTTCGCGGAAGCGACTGCCCGCCGGGCGTCGCGGATGTTCTTTTGCAGGCCATCGTGGCCCGCGCCCGGGCATGCGGACACCGGTTCGTCAACCTGGGTCTGGGCGTCAACAGGGGAATCGCGGCTTTCAAAGGCAAGTGGGGGCCGACCGTCAGCCTGCCCTGCGTCCGTACGGGCTGGACGCCCGGAGCCCGTGCGGCGCCCCGCGGGAAAACGCGGACCGCGGACCGGCCGGACGCCTTGTCCGCCTTTGTTCCCCCGACCCCGGCCCAGCGCCTGCGGCGTTTCTTTGCAGGGGAAAAACGTCCTTTTGACTGCCTGCAGGTTGAAATCACATCCCGATGCGCCGGCAAATGCGCATATTGCCCGCATACGAGCAAGTCGGCCGTCTGGCGCTCCCGCGATATGGAAGACAGCGTTTTCGCCGCCCTGGCGCCTTTGATCAGCCGGACAAAGCGCGTCCATTTGCAGGGCTGGGGAGAGCCTCTCCTGCATCCGCGCTTTTTCGACTATGCGCTGGCGGCCGCGCGCGCTGGAGCCGCTGTCTCAACAACCACCTGCGGTATGGGCCTGAATTCCGAAACTGCGGAAAAATTCGTCCGCAGCGGGATCGACATTGTGGCCTTTTCCCTGGCCGGCGTGGATGAAAAGAGCAACGCGGCGCGGGCGGGCGTGCCCTTTGACAGCGCCTGCGACGGCATTCTGGCCCTGAACCGGGCGAAGCGGCGTCTGGGGGCGGACAGGCCGCGCCTGCATCTGGCCTATCTGATGCTGGCTTCCGGATGCGGGAACGTTTCAGGGTTGCCCGAGCTTATGGAGCGCCTTGACGCGCCCGTGGCGGTGGTGAGCGCCCTGGACTACATCGCCGCGCCCGGCATGGAAGGAGAAGCCTACGCCCCGGCCGAAGGGGAAAAAATCGGAAAGGCCCTGGCTGTGTTGAGGGCGGCGGCGCACAGGGCGGCGGCGGCGGGCAGGACGATTCACTATTCCCTGCCCGGTCCGGCGGCCCGCAAGGGATGCGACGAGCGCATCGAACATTGCATGTTTATTGACGCCGAAGGCAATATCGCGCCGTGCGTTTACCTGAATTTGCCAAGCGCTGAAAATGACCCCCGGCGTCGCGTTTTCGGCAATGCCCTCGAAAAAAATCCGATGGCGGTCTGGAACGATCCGTCTTACGCGCACTTCAGGCATCGCCTTGCGGAAGGCAGGCCGGACGCCCCCTGCCGAAACTGCGCCAAACGATTTGAGCGCTTGCTGTAGAGGCTCCTTGCCGGCGGAAACAAATGCCGGGCCGTAAACAAAAGTGGGAATCCATGAATATCGAACACTATCTGGGCGCCCTGCTGGTGCTTCTCGTCATTTCGGCGCTCGGCCTGTATTCGGGCATGCGCGTCAAATCAGCGGGCGACTTTGCCGTCGGCGGCAGGAGCGCCGGCACGGGCATTGTGGCCGGCACCGTCATCGGCACCTTCGTCGGCGGCTCCTCCACCATAGGCACGGCCCAGCTCGCTTTCACATACGGTTTCTCCGCATGGTGGTTTACCCTGGGCGGGGGAATAGCCTGCCTTGTTCTCGGTCTTGTCTACGCGAGAAAATTTTACGACACCGGCCTCAGCACCATGCCCCAGATGCTGTCGCGGGAATACGGTCAAAAGACGGCCACCGCGGCAGCCATACTCAACTCTCTGGGCACCTTTCTGAGCATCGTCGCCCAGGTGCTTTCCGGCATAGCCCTGATCGCCTCGGTAAGCGGCATGCCTTCCTTCATGGCGGCGGGGATCGCCGTGGCGCTCACGCTGGCCTACGTCGTCTTCGGCGGGCTCTGGAGTACCGGCCTGGTCGGCGTGGCCAAAGCCGGGCTTCTCCTGATCGGCGTGGGCCTGTGCGGCGGAATGGCCCTGCATCAGGGGGGCGGCTGGTCCGCCTTTGCGGCCGCCCTGCCCGCAGAGCGTTATTTCAGTCTGGTCGCGCGCGGGGCGGCCGTCGATCTCGGAGCGGGCCTGTCCCTCGTCGTGGGCGTGCTCACCACGCAGACGTATATCCAGGCCATTGTTTCCGGAAAAAGTTTCAGTCGGGCAAGGGCCGGCGCTCTGGTCAGCGCTTTTCTCATCCCCCTCATAGGTCTGGCCGGCGTCGCCGTGGGCCTTTACATGAAAATCCACATGCCCCAAATCAACCCGTCCACCGCCCTGCCCGTTTTTATTCTTGAAATGTTGCCGCCCTTCCTCGCGGGCGTTACCCTGTCCACGCTGCTGGTCACTGTTGTCGGAACGGCGGCCGGGCTGGCTCTGGGCCTGAGTTCCATGCTCTGCAACGACATCTGCCGGTTCCATGTCCAAAAAAACCTGAGCGAAAAAAGCATGCTCCGCCTGGCGCGCTTCACGCTGGCCGGCATTCTGCTCGCGGCGGCTCTGGTCACGGCGGGAAACGCGGGATCCCTCATCCTGGGCTGGAGCGTTCTCTCCATGGGGCTCAGGGGAGCCGTGACCTTCGGCATCCTGACCGCGGCGCTCTTTTTTCCCGGCCGGATTTCCCCTCCGCTCGCCATGTGGGCCATGGGCACAGGGCTTGCCTGCGTCGTCCTCGGCAAACCGCTGATCGGCGACATGATGGATCCCCTTTTCATCGGCGTCGCCGTCAGCCTGCTGGTGCTGCTCGCCGGCGGCGCACGCCCCGGCAGATTTCGGTAGGCGTTTATCCCGCGGCGGAGTTGTCGCGCCGTGCGTCACTCCGGCCGGATATCTCTGCCCTCCGCATCGCACAGAGCCTCCAGCAGACTCGCGCCGGACGGGCTCAGGCGCAGGCGGCCGTACCGGGCCCGTTCGTACGCTCCGCCCCGGCCTTCCTGAAAATGGAAGGCCGGGGACGCGCTGATCACAAGATGCTCCCGCGTCCTGAAGGCAAGGAAAAGCTCCCCGTCTTCCAAAGGGCTGCCGTCGTCCAGGCGGACAAAGACGAGAAGGTTCGGAATGGCTTCCCCCCCGGGCGTTTCCCCGGCGACAAGGCGCAGCACCGCGCGGCGGGGATGCGTCCGGGAAGCGGCGTCTTTGCGCAGGGCTTGGGCAATGTCGCGGTTCACCCGGTAATCAAGAGCCATGTAGTCGCCCGTCATCAGGGCGCGCGGATCGCGGGGGGCCAGGGGCAGAAACGCCTCAACCCCCTGGGCGAGCATGATTTCCCTGTGGGCGATCATGCCGACGCTTCCCGCCAGGATGGCCGCGAGGAGAGCGAGGAGACAGGCCTTACGCATGGCCGATCTCCCCGTGCGGGCGGAATCCGGCGAAAAACGGCGCGCGATGAATGAGGCGGAACGCGCCCAGCAGCGTCGCGCCCGTCGCCGCCAGCAACAGGGATTTCGTCGTCAGGGGCAAAGCCAGGCTGTAATAGTGGCCCAACACGAAGAGGAAGAAGCAGAAGCCCGAAGCGTTCCGCAGCGCGGCATTGTCCAGGCGCCGGGCCAGGGCGAAGCCGAACAGGGTCAGGATGAGGCCGGGCACGAAGCATCCCGCCGCCGTGAGGACGGCCACGCATGCCAGGATGGGGCCGAAGGTCTTCCATTTCGGGCTCGCCGCCCGGGAAGCCTCTTCTCCGGCCGCGAGCCATGCGGGGATGAGCAACCCGAGAGCGGGCCCGACGAGCAGCCCGAGAGCGGACCCCGGGATGATGCCGAGCCGGAGCAGAAAGAACTGAACGGACGGACGGGACGGCACGTCCAGGGAGAACAGCAGGACGGCAAGCAGGTACACTTCCATGCCCGCGAATGCCCCGTGCAGCGCCGGGGGAAGAACCGCGGCCAGACGGGGGCGCCCCAGCCAGTCTTTCTCCCGTGACCAGCACAGGGCGACGGCGGCGCAGAGCGGGAGCCACCAAACCATCATGAGCCAGTCGGGAAGGCCGGCGAAGGATTTCGCGATGCCGGCCGGAACAAGGCAGACGGCGGCCAGGGAGGCGAGAACGCGGTACGCCGCGCTCGGCATCAGCGGGATGGTCGCCGCCAGGAACGCCGCCCAGAAGAAGAAAAGCATGGCCGACCTGCGCACTTCCAACCCCGTCCCCGCGAGGACGCCGCCGGCGCCCGCGAGGGCCAGGACGAAGCCCAGATTGCCGGTGAAGGCCCCGCCCGCGCGCAGCAGCGGGTATGCGGCGGCCATGGCCAGCAGCGATCCCGCGATGAGCGCCCCTCCTCCTGTCCTGTCAAGGAAAAACGCCAGAAAAACCAGGAACAGCAGCGCGGCCAGCCACCCGCCGATCGCCAGCAGTATCCGCACATACCACGGGGATTCCGGCCTGTCCCCGGCGGGGAAAGCGGGCGGGGAATCAAGCAGGCCCAGGGATTGCAAATGCGCCCAGAGCGGCGGCCAGGGGGAAGATTTCTCTTTCTTTCCGGCCGCGCCGCCCTCCTTCAAGGCCGCCTCCCGGGCCATGTCCCGCTGCAGGCGCATGAGGACGACCGCCAGAACCGCCGTCAGGCCGACAATGATCAGGCCCCAGACCAGGGAAATCAGGGGGACGCTGCCGGAGTCAAACAGAAATTCCTCCCGCGCCAGAACGGCCACCAGAAGGGAGGCCAGGCTCGCCAGCGCCAGAGCCGGCATGAAAAGATCCCGTATTGTCAGGCGGTACAGGGCGCATCCTCCGAGGCAGGCCGTTGTGTACAGAAAGACCGTCCACATCTCGGGGCGCGGCAGAAAAAGGAACGGGACGCCGAACCGGTCTCCCATGACGATCCGCGCGCACAGCGTCACGGTCAAACCTGCCAGGGCGTTCAGGTACAGGAGACGGGGCAGCCAGCGCGCCCGCAGCCAGGAGGATGCGTCCGCCTTCCAGGCCGCGAGTTCCCAGGCCGCCAGCGCGGCAAGAGAGGCGGCGGCGTATTCGGGCAGCAGGAGATATCGCACGATGTCGCCGTAATACAGCATGCCCCAGAGGTTGCCCGTGAGGCATGCGGCCAGCCAGAGCGCGCTCTGCCGCCCGGCCAGGGCAAGGAGGAACAGGACGGCGAACCAGAGCCGGAAGAGCTGCCACAATTCGGCGCCGGTCTGGTAGGTCTGCCCGAAGACCGCGAGGTGCGGCCCGACGGCCAGACCGCAGGCCAGAAGGCAGGCCTTTCCCGCCGGAGAATCCGGCCCCAGGCGCAGGGAAGCAAGGCCGAAGGCCAGTATCGCCCCGCCCGTCAGGCCGAGTCTGGCGAAACGGTGCATGCCGTTCCAGTTGGCGGCGATGAAGAAAACGATTCCCGCGACGAACAGAAGCATGCCGCACGCCAGCAGCAGGCCCCGCCAGTACTCCAGCCACTCGCGCCTGCCGGGCCGGAAGGAGGCGAAGGAGAGGGCCTCTTCCCAGGCGGCGGCTCCGAGTTCGCCCCGCGTCCGCAAACGGCACAGGGCATTTCTGGTCAGAGAGGGCAAGGAGCCTCCGCCCGCCCGGCTATCCCCCGATCTCCTCCAGCATGTCGAGGGTGGGCACGAAAAACAGCGTGCCGGTGACCGCCGTGCTGAAATCCAGAAGACGATCCGTATTGCCGACAGGATCGCCGACAAACATGTTTTCCAGCATTTTCCGGGTGGTGCCGAAAGTTCCCGCATAGCCGATAAAGTACGTGCCGAACTCGTTTTTGGAGGGATTGGCAAAGGCCATGTTGGCCCGCACGATTTTCAGTTCCCTGCCCTCGGCGTCCGCGATGTTGGTGACGGCGTTATGCGCGTTTTCCGGCTTTTCCTCGTCGGACAGCTCAATATCGTTGTACTTTCTTCGCCCTATGGCCTTCTCCTGCTCTTCCACGGACAGGGCGTTCCATGCCTCCATGTCGTGAATGTATTTCTGCACAAAGGCGTAGCTTCCGCCCTTGAAATAACCGTCCTCCGGACCGATTGCGGCGAAACCGAAGGCATCTCCGGCAGCCGGATTCTCCGTGCCGTCGACAAAACCGATGATGGCCCTGCCGTCGAAATAGCGGAAACCCTGCACCTCATCAATATGTTCCACCGCGCCCTTGAGGGATGAGCTGAAGACAGCCGCCATCTCGTGGCAGACATCCAGCCTTTTGGCGCGGATATGGAAAAAAATGTCGCCGGGCGTTGACGGCGCGGTATGCTTCGCGCCTTTTATTTCTTTGAAGGGTTCCAGTTCCTTCGGACGGGGGCGGTCAGGGAACAAACGGCCCCATGCTCCTGCCCCGAAGCCCATAACGCAGCTGACATCCGAATCAGGGAAGCGGTTGCGCATGCTCTGGGGAACGGCCGCGAAGCCGGCGCACAATTCCTTGACCCTGTCCGCGGCTTCCCTTCCGGAAAGCAGGCCGAAAATCATGAAAATGGCGTGTTCGCCCGGCTTGTTGGTGATGTCTTGCGCGTTCATGATGATTCACTCCACTGTTTGTTTCGTTTTTCCCACAGATTTCTCCGCAGGCAAAGGAGCTTTCCCGCCGTACGGACGAAGGCTTTCAGGCCGAAATTCTTCCCCCAAAACGCTCATGCCGATAAACGTCGCTGTCTCGTCCTTCATAAAAAATGAGATGCAGCTTGTCCACACAAAAACTATTTGACCAGCTCAACTAGTTTTTATATCCTTATCATCAGGAACGCCACAGGGACAGGGACAGAGAAGCCGGGAGCGGAAAATATGGGCGCGCGGCATGGTCTTTGCGGAGCCTGCCTTGCCGAAGGGATAGGCACCTTTCTGCTGGTTTTTTTCGGTACGGGATCGGTATTTGTGGCCGTGCTCACCGGCGCGCTGCAGGGGCTTTTTCAGGTGGCCGTCGTGTGGGGCATTGTCATTGCCCTAGGCATTTACGCCGCCGGGGCCGTCAGCGGGGCGCACTTCAATCCCGCTGTCACCCTGGCCTGCGCCGTCTGGCGCGGTTTTCCGCGCGCCCGCGTCCTGCCGTACGCGCTGGCCCAGCTTGCCGGGGCTTTTGCGGCGTCATGCGCGCTGTATGTCCTGTTTCAGGGCGTTTTGCACGATTACGAGCTTGCCAGGGGCATTGTGCGGGGCGCAAGCGGCAGCCAGGAAACCGCCATGCTGTTCGGCGAATATTTCCCGCATCCGCTGCAGGTGGGCATGAGCCCCGCGGCTTTTTCCAGGGTGAGCGTCGCCACGGCCATGCTGGCTGAAGGCGCGGGCACCGCGATTCTGGTGTTCGCCATTTTCAGCCTCACCGATCCCCGCAATCCCGGCCGGCCTTGCGGCGGCCTCGCGGCCCTGTTCATCGGACTGACGGTCAGCATACTCATTGCCGTCATCGCGCCGCTGACGCAGGGCGGTTTCAACCCGGCGCGCGATTTCGGCCCCCGGCTTTTCGCCTGGCTGGCCGGATGGGGCGAGATTGCCATTCCCGGCCCGCGCCGCGGGTTTTTCAGCGTGTATATTCTCGCCCCTGCCATCGGCGGCCTGGCGGGCGGCGGAATCTATAATTTTCTGTTAAGGCGGTTCCTGCCGGAACACTGTCGCGACGCATCCGGCTCTGCCGGCTGCGGGCGCGAGGGCGCGAGCAATAAAGCGGATTGCCGTTGAAAATGCGCAAAACGCTTTCACTGGGGAGACGGCGATGAACACAAGCACAGTGATACTGATCGGCGGTTTTCTAGGGGCCGGAAAAACCACCCTCATGCGCAGGGCGGCGGCCATGTTTGCCGACCGGGGGCAAAAGACGGGCGTTGTCACCAATGATCAGGCCGCGGGCATGGTGGACACCAGATTTTTCATCCAGGAGGGCATCCCCGTCCGGGAGGTGTCGGGAAGCTGCTTTTGCTGCAACTTCAACGGACTGGTTGACGCTCTGCAAACGTTGCGTTCCGGGGTTTCGGCCGAGGTCATTCTCGCGGAGTCCGTGGGCAGCTGCACGGATATTTCCGCCACCATCATGCAGCCTCTCAAGGAAAAATACCGCCGGGACTTCATTGTGGGGCCGTTGAGCGTTGTGCTTGATCCGGCGCGTTTAAGCGAGGTCTTTCCGCCCCCGGATGTTCCGGACAACCCCCTTCTTCCCCGCCTGCATGAGAGCGCCGTCTACATTGCGCGCAAGCAGATGGAAGAAGCCGATATTCTGCTGCTCAACAAAAAGGACACTCTGGACGCGGAGGATTTGGACAGGCTGACGGCTTTTCTGCGCAAAACCTGTCCGCAGGCCAGGGTGCTGGCCTTGTCGGCCCTGAACGGCGAGGGGATGGAAGAATGGCTGGCCGCGTTGCGCGGTCATGCCGGCGCCGGAGGCAGGCTTGCCCAGGTGGATTACGATGTTTACGCCGAGGGGGAAGCCGCGCTGGGATGGCTGAATGCCGCGGCGCGGCTGAAGGCTCCTGCCGGGGCGGGGGATTGGCGGCATTTCTGCGAATGTTTTACGCAAACGTTGAATCGGGCCTTTCAGGAGGAAAAGGCGTGCGTCGGGCATGTCAAAGTTCTGCTCTGGGTGGAAGGCTGCCCTCAAAGCCTGACGGCAAACAGCGTCAGCACGGGAGGACTGTTTTCCCTGCACGGCGGATTGCCGGCCGGCGCGGCCGAGGTTGATCTGCTTGTCAACGCCAGGGTGGAAATGTCCCCCGATGCCCTTCGGCGCATCGTGCTGCGCTCATTGAACGAGGCCTGCGCCGCCCTGCGTCTGGAGCATTCCGTCCTTTCCCTGGACAGCCTGAGTCCAGGCCGGCCCGAGCCCACCTGGCGCTATGACAGGGTGATAGAGGCATGACGCGCGGGCCTGCCCTCTGCTCCCGCGCATTTCAGGTCATCGCCTCAATGAGCACGTCCATGACGCCGCCGCAGACCATGCCGTTTTCTTCCGCGGCGTCGGTCAGGTCCACAATCTTTCGGCAGCAGCCTCCTTCGTTGAGGATACGCCGCGCGTCCCGTATGACGCCCGCCTCGGCGCAGCCGCCGCCGATGCTGCCGATAAGGCGGCCGTCGTCGAGGACGGCCATTTTCGCGCCCGCGTTTCTCGGGGCCGACCCCCTGACCGAGAGCACCGTCACAAGGGCGGCCTTCTCCGCACGGTTGCCGGCGAGCCATTCCAAAAGCTCCATGTCTGTCGCTTCATAACGTCCCGTGTTCTGGCCTGTGGCCGGCTTGCGCTTCTCCCGCACCATTTCCGCCAGAATGGCGAGGGCGATTTCTTCCGGGGTGACGGCGCCAATGTCCAGACCGATGGGCGCGCGCAGACGCGCCAGATTTTCCGGCGCGCAGCCTTCCTCCCGCAATTGCCGAAGAACGATGCCCACGCGCCGTTTTGAACCTATCATGCCGAGGTAGCTCGGCATTTCTCCACGCACAATGGCGCGCAGGCAGTCCTGGTCGTATTTGTGTCCCCTGGTGACAATGGCCACAAAGTCGCCGGAGCGAACGGCGAGCCGGTTGGCCATGTTGTCGAAATAATCGCAGATGACGTCGCCGGCGTCGGGAAAACGCTCCCGATTGGCGAAGGAAGGTCTGTCGTCAAACACGACCGTCTCAAAATGGAGCATTGCTCCCATTCTCGCGAGGGGAAGCGCTATATGACCCGCTCCGAGAATGATGAGGCGCGGTCTGGAAAAAAAGCGCTCTGTCAGGGTGAGGCCGTCGTTGTTTTCGGCGACGCGTATGCCTTCACGGCGAAATTCTCCGCCGGGGGCGTCCGCGTCATACAGGGTTTTTGCCGTCTTGCCGGAACGGCATGTCGTCACAAGAAGCGCTTCTTTCCCCTGGCGCAACCGCTCAAGTATTCGGGCGTAGATGTTGTTGTGCATCGCGCGGTCTTGTTCCCTGTCTGTATGTCCTTGTCGCAAAAGCGTTTGATTGTCAACAGTCAGGAGCGCACTATCATTTGCGGGCCTGACGCCGCGCCGTCTGGAAGGTAACAGGGAACGCCACTTTTTTCTTGACTCGACTCGACTCTCTCCTGTACAAACCAAGTCGAAAGGCAGTTTAATTTTTTTTGAGACAGGCTAACAGGCAGATACGGTTGGTACAACGAACATAGCCATTTTGGGGAGAAAGCTCTACAGAGCGATTCCGACAGGTTGATCGTAAGCGTTAACGTGAACCAACGCGCCTGTTCTCCATAACTATGGAGAACAGGCGCGTTTTTTATTGAATCCAACTTATCGGGGAGGACATTTTCGATGATTGCGAAAATGCGGAAAGCCATAGGTCAGGGTTTTTGTTTGATTTTTTGTGCGTGCCTTCTGGCCGGCTGCCAGGAAAAAACAGCGCAACAATCTTCGTATGCCGAAGTGCGGTACATGGAAGTCGCTGAGGTACGGATAATGCTTACCCATAAGCTCCCTGGACGCGTTACGGCGTTTACGAGTTCGGAAGTGCGTCCGCAAGTGAGCGGCATAATTCAGGCCCGCCTTTTTGAAGAAGGCGCGAATGTGGAAGCCGGTCAGGTATTATACCAGATTGATCCGGTTATGTATCAAGCCGCATACAACAATGCCAAAGCGAATCTGGAACAAGCCGGAGCCAATGAAGAAGCGGCCCGTCTCCGCGCGCAACGGTATGCATATCTTGCTCAATCCAGGGCTGCCAGCGTGCAGGACAGAGACGACGCCATAGCGGCATACAATCAGCTCAGGGCGGAGATTGACGCGCACAGGGAAGCCCTTGAAATCGCCCGCATCAATCTCGGCTATACAAAAGTCGCCGCCCCGGTAAGCGGACGCATAGGACGCTCTTTTGTCACGGAAGGCAATCTCGTGACGCAAAACCAGATTACGCCCCTGGCGAAAATTCAGCAGATCAGCCCCGTCAATGTTGACATCACCCAATCCCACACGCAGATGCTCAAATTGCGGCGTTCCCTGGCCTCCGGCGCGTTAAAAAGCGGCGGTTCCGATTCGGCCAAAGTGAGACTCTACCTTGAAGACGATACCCCATATATGCGGCCTGACGCTCAGGGACAAAACAACTGGTTGGAAGGCGATCTCATGTTCTCCGATTTTTCTGTGAACGAAAGCACAGGGTCAGTATTGTTCCGGGCCAAATTCGAGAATCCTGACAGCCTGCTCTTCCCCGGCATGTACGTCCGCGCCGAACTGGTGGAAGGCATACTTGAGAACGCCATTCTGGCGCCGCAAAAGAGCGTCACGCGGGATGCCGGAAATTTGCCCCAAGTCTTTGTGCTGCTCCCTGCCCAGGCCGAACGCGGCGGTATGCCGAATGCCTTCAGGGTTGAAGCCCGTTCAATCACGCTTGACCGCGATTATGAGAACAACTGGATTGTCGCATCCGGATTGAGGGCGGGAGAATTGCTGCTGGTTGACGGCGTTCAGAAAGTCCGCCCCGGACAGCTTGTCAGGGGAAGCAGCATTGTCGGCGCCGGAGGGCAGGCAAACCGTGCGGATGCCGGCGATGCCCTGATGTCCTCCGCAAGCAGGGGGAGGTAGCCGCCATGTCACGCTTTTTTATCGAACGCCCCATTTTCGCCTGGGTGCTCGCCATTCTGGTCATGATGGCAGGGGCCTTGTCCCTCAGCACTCTGCCCGTCGCCCAATATCCGGAAATAGCCTCCCCCCAGGTGACGGTGACCGCCAGATACCCCGGAGCCTCGGCCAAGGTCGTGGAAGACACGGTCACGCAGGTCATAGAGCAGCAGATCAGCGGCATTGACAATCTGCTGTACATGGCCTCCACCAGCGACTCCACGGGCACGGCCGCCATCACCTTTACCTTTGCGAACGGCGCCGATGTGGACATCGCCCAGGTGCAGGTGCAGAACAAACTGCAACTGGCCGTGCCCCTGCTGCCCGAAGAAGTGCAGCGACAGGGCGTATCGGTCACCAAGTCCGCGGTCGGCCTCCTGCTGATCGCAACATTCTACTCGGAAGACGCTTCCATGTTGGACTCCGATATGGGGGATTATATCGGCAGCAACGTCAAAGACACCATCAGCCGTATCCAGGGCGTCGGGAGCGTAAACTTTTTTGGAGCGCAGTACGCCATGCGCGTGTGGCTTGATCCGGAAAAATGCGAGCAATACAGA
>JAISOT010000049.1 GCA_031275465.1 Desulfovibrio sp. | reverse complement strand
GCCTCATGGCTGAATCTTGTTGAACGTTGGTTTGCGGAATTGACAAATAAACAAATCAAGCGAGGCTGTCACAGAAGTGTTCAAGAACTTGAAACGGCCATTAAGAACTATATTGAGTGCACGAATCAAAACCCAAAACCCTTTGTTTGGACAAAAACAGCAGAACAAATCATCGAATCTGTGGGAAGATTTTGTTCGCGAATTTATGAGACAGTACAATAGAAATCGAATAACAAATTCTATTCGGAATTTTTGCAATTAGACACTAACCGGAATCAGGCCCGCCGTCCGCGCTGTCGTCATCATCCGCGGCTTCGCGGTTGATGCGGCCCCCTTCGTCCACACGGTCAAAGCCCACAACACGGGCTCCGCCGTCCAGGCGCACCAGCATCACTCCCTGGGTGGCCCGGCCGGTGCTGCGCACGTCTTCCACACCGAGGCGCACCACCTTGCTGGCCGAAGTCAGCAGCACAAGACCGTCATCGTCCCGCACGGGCATGGCCCCCACAACATCGCCGGTTTTGGCAGTCACCTTGAAATTGAGGATGCCCTTGCCGCCGCGCGACTGCAGGCGGTACAAATCCACGCTGGTGCGCTTGCCGAAGCCGTTTTCGGAAATGCTCATGATTTCCGTGCTCTGATCCGCTTCCTTCAGCACAACAACAGCCACAACGCGATCATTGCGGCGCAGGGCAACGCCCTTGACGCCGGCGGCGGTGCGGCCAAGCGGACGCAGGGTATTGCTGGCAAAGCGTATGGCCAGGCCGCCGGCCGTGACAAGAACAATATGGTTATCCATGCGCACGGGACGCACCGCCACAAGCTCGTCGTCATTGCGCAGGCCGACGGCCAGGAGGCCGGTTTTGCGGCAGCGGGCGTACAGGGAGGCGGCTGAAGTTTTGACCATGCCGCGCCTGGTGACGAAAAGAAAATACTTGTCCTCGGCAAATTCCCGCAGGGCCAGCACGGTTGTAACCCATTCTCCTTCTTCCAGGGGAATGAGATTGTTGATGTGCGCTCCCTTGGCCGTGCGGCTGCCCTCAGGCACCTGATGCACCTTGAGTTGCAGCATGCGCCCCTTGTTGGTAAAAAGGCAGAGATATTGATGATTTGTTGTTGTCAAAAACTCCTGCACATAATCGTCCTCGGAAATGTGCAGGGCCGCAATGCCCTTGCCGCCGCGCTTCTGCTGATGATAGTTCTCCAGGTTGGTGCGCTTCATGTAGCCGCGCCGCGAGAGGGTGATCACCACTTCGTCGTCCGCTATCAGGTCTTCCATATCAATGCCGATCAGGGCTTCGGTCAGCACTTCAGTGCGGCGCGGGGTGGCAAACGCCTCCCGCAATTCCGCAATTTCCCGCTTCATCTCGGCGCGCAGGATTTCCGCATTATGTAAAACGGAGAGAAAAAATTCTATCCTGCGCGCAAGCTCCGCGTATTCATTCTGCAATTCCTCCCTCTGCAATCCGGTGAGGCGCTGCAGGCGCATTTCCAGTATGGCCTTGGCCTGCACGTCGGAAAGGCCGAATTTCGACATGAGGCCGGCCCGGGCCTCGTCAGGATTGGCCGAAGAACGTATCAGGGCTACCACGGCGTCAATATTGTCTATGGCTGTTTGCAACCCTTCAATGATATGGGCGCGGGCCTGGGCTTTTTCCAGGTCAAAGCGGGTGCGCCGGATGACCACCTCCCGCCGGTGATCCACAAAACAACGCAATGCCGATTTAAGATTCAGAAGTTGGGGGCGGTTGTCCACAACCGCCAGCATGTTGATGCCGAAACTCGACTCCAGCGGCGTATATTTATACAAGGCATTGATCACGATATCGGGAATTGTCCCGCGTTTGAGATCAATGACGATGCGAATGCCCTTGCGGTCTGATTCATCGCGCAAATCCGTAATGCCGTCAATCTTGCGCTCGTTCACAAGAGCGGCGATCTTTTCCACCAGAGCCGATTTGTTCAATCCATAGGGTATTTCCTTAATTACAATGGACTCCGCGCCTTTTTTGCGTTCTTCCGTTACCAGCCGCCCGCGCACCTTCACCGTGCCCCGTCCCGTATGATAGGCGTCGTAAAGGCCCTTGCCCGCGTATACCGCCCCGCGGGTGGGAAAATCCGGCCCCTTCACGCAGTCCATGAGGTCATCCACGCTGCACTGGGGATTGTCCAGCATGCGCTGCAGCGCGTCGCACAATTCGCTCAGGTTGTGGGGGGGGATGTTGGTGGCCATGCCCACGGCGATGCCGGAAGAGCCATTGAGCAGCAGATTCGGCGCCTTCGCGGGCAGAACGGACGGTTCCTGCAGGGTATTGTCGTAGTTCGGAGAAAAATCCACCGTACCCTTGTCCAGATCATTCAGAAACTCGTGGGCGAAGCGGGACATGCGCACTTCCGTATAGCGCATGGCCGCCGGCGGGTCTCCGTCCACGGAGCCGAAATTGCCCTGGCCGTCCACCAGCGGATCCCGCATGGAAAACTCCTGGGCCATGCGCACCAAAGCGTCGTAAACGGCGGAATCTCCGTGAGGATGGTATTTGCCTATGACGTCGCCGACGATGCGGGCGGACTTCTTGTGCGGCCGGTTCCAGGCATTGCCGAGCTCATGCTGGGCGAAGAGAATGCGCCGGTGCACGGGCTTCAGGCCGTCGCGCGCGTCAGGTATGGCCCGGCCGATGATGACCGACAACGAATACTCAAGATAGGATTTGCGCAGCTCTTTTTCTATGCTGACTTGGGGCAATTCTTCTGACACTGTTCCCTCGAAAAATTGTTATATATCCAGATCCCGCACCGCAAGCGCATTGCGTTCTATGAACTCCCGACGCGGCTCCACCCGCTCGCCCATAAGCTCCACAAAGGCGTCCGAAGCCTCATTGGCGTCTTCCACGGAAACCTGCAGAAGAACGCGATTGTCCGGATTCATGGTGGTTTCCCACAACTGTTCGGGATTCATTTCGCCAAGGCCCTTGTAGCGCTGGATATTGATGCCCTTGCGGGCCTCCTCCAGCACCATACGCAAAAGCGCGAACACGTCTTCCGCCCTGTTTTCTGTTTCATTGCGCTTCAGGATGAAGGAAAAGGAGCCGTATTCCTCCCGCAGATCGGCAAAGCCCCGCCACGTCTGCCTGAACAGGCGCGAGGCAAAAAATTCCATGCCTCTTCGCGTCTTGTGCGAACCCGCGCTCTCGAAAACCGCAAAAAGCCGTTCCTCGTCGTCTTCCTCGCTGTGCTCGCGTTCAAGGGACAGCTGATAACCGCGTTCGGCAAGCCATGCGTCGAACGCTCCGCGTTCGCCTGCCAGCATGCCCGCTTCCACAGGTTCGTGCCAGGTGGCAAGGGCGAGAAACAGAGCCCGGGGCATGCCGGAGGTTTCCGCATCCGCCACGCGGGCCTCCAGCTTTTCAATGCGGCGCATCAGGGCTGTCAGATCCTTTCCGGTCAGCGTTTTGCCGTTGCCCGCCACGATGCTGATGTCTTCGCTGACGCGGCCCAGCAGGAAAGCGTTGAGCGATTCATCGTCCTTGATGAATTTTTCCATGCGCGCGTTGTGCACGCGGTAGAGCGGCGGTTGGGCTATGTACACGAAGCCGCGCTCCACCATTTCCTGATACTGGCGGAAAAAAAACGTGAGGAGCAGGGTGCGTATGTGCGCGCCGTCCACATCGGCATCCGTCATAATGATAATTTTGTGATAGCGCAGCTTGTTCAGATCCGTGTCGTCCTGACCGATGCCCGCTCCCATGGCCATGATGAGGGCCTTGACTTCCCTGTTGGCGAGCATCCTGTCGAAGCGGGTGCGTTCCGTATTGAGGATTTTGCCGCGCAGGGGCAAAATGGCCTGATTTTTCGGATTGCGGCCCTGTTTTGCCGAGCCGCCGGCCGAATCGCCCTCCACAATGAAAAGCTCCGAATCCTCCGGGTCCTTGCTCTGACAATCCGCCAGCTTGCCCGGCAGGGCATTGTCTGAAAGCGCTCCCTTGCGCCGGACAAGCTCCTTGGCGCGGCGCGCCGCTTCCCTGGCTCTGGCCGCATCCACGGCCTTGTCTATGATCAGCCGTATATCCTTGGGATTTTCCTCAAAGTGGACATTGAGCCGATCATAGACGACATTGGCCACAAGGCCCGCCACTTCGCTGTTGCCGAGTTTGGTTTTGGTCTGCCCTTCAAATTGCGGCTGGGGCAGTTTGACGCTGATGACGGCCGTAAGCCCCTCGCGTACGTCATCTCCCGAAAGGGGGGATCCCTTGAGCTTTTTTGTCAAATCCGCCTGATTTTTCACATAGCCGTTGATGGCCCGCGTGAGCGCGGTGCGAAACCCCACCAGATGCGTGCCGCCCTCCTTGGTGCGAATATTGTTGGCAAAGGTAAGCACGTTTTCCTTGTAGCCCGCATTGTATTGCAGGGCAAAGTCCACAGTCACGTTTTCCACAACGCCGTCGCCGGCAATGACGGCGTGAATGCCCTGCTCCCCGGAGTTGAGGTCGGCCACAAATTGCCGTATGCCGCCTTCGGCGTGAAAAAGATGAGTCTCCCCCGTACGTTCGTCCACACATTCTATGATGAGCCCCTTGTTGAGATAGGCCAGCTCCTCAAAGCGTTTTTTAAGCGTTTCGTAAGAAAATTCCAGGACTTCAAAAATTTCCTCATCCGGCTTGAAGCGCACCGTGGTGCCGTGGCCGTCCACTTCACCTATGACAGTCAACTTGTCCAGTGGAACGCCCCTTGAATAATGCTGGCGGTAGCGCTTGCCGTCCCGCCGCACGGTGACGGAAAGGGATTCGGAAAGGGCATTGACGCAGGAAACGCCCACGCCGTGCAACCCGCCGGAGACCTTATAGCTGGTGTTGTCGAATTTTCCCCCGGCGTGCAGTTTGGTCATGACAACCTGCACGGCCGGCACGCCTTCCTTGGGATGAATATCCACCGGGATGCCGCGCCCGTCATCGCGCACGGTAACACTGTTGTCCGCGTGGAGAATGACGGTTACATGGGTGCAATAGCCCGCCATGGCCTCATCTATGGAATTGTCCACCACCTCATAGACAAGATGGTGCAGGCCGCGCGCGTCCGTGGAACCGACATACATGGCCGGCCGCTTGCGCACGGCGGAAAGCCCTTCCAGAATGGTTATGGAGGAGGCGTTGTAATTGTCCTCGGCAAGAGGTTTGACGGCTTCGAACAGGCTTTGGCTCATTAAACTTCTTCCTCGCTGTAGTACGCCTCTTCCACAATCTTCATGGGCATTATCAGCACGACGTAGTCCTGATCCTCCTTGCCGCGAACGCCGCAAGGGCCTTCCTGCCCCGTCATTGTCAACTCAACGGAAACGGAAACGAAATGCCCCAGCACATTCAGAAGATGGCGCGTGTGAAACGCTATGCGCCGCACATCGCCCTTGAAGGAAACTTCCATGTTTTCCCGGGCTGAACCGGTATCCTGCCCCTGCGCCGCCATCTGCACTTCTGTTTCCGTGAAATCCATATGTACAGCCGGATCGTTATCCGAAAGGAATATCTGGATGCGGCCCAGCGCATCCATGCTTTCCTTGCGGTCCATAACGGCAACGCTCGCGTCTTGCTGGGAAAGTTTGGCGAGGAAAACGGAATAGTCCGGATAGTCGTACATGGCGCGGGGCAGAGTGAAACTTTCCCTGCCGTCCACAGTGCGCAGACAAAGACGCTTGTCGGTTATATTGAGCTCTATGTCATCCGGGCCAAGCCACTTCTTCACGTCCTGAAGGTATTTTTTCTGGACAAGAACGCCCTGTTCCGGAAGACGCGCCGCAAGCTCGTCATGCACAAAGGAAAAATGGGCCATGTGGTGCCCGTCAAGACCGCAGGCGTCAACCCGGCCGTTTTCCACAGACTTCAGGTACAGGCAGGAAAGACCGTCATCGTTGAGATCCTCGCTGATGCAGAAATCAACCTTGTAGAGGAGTTCCTGCAAAAAATCACCGGACCAGACAACTGAATTCTCTTCCGGAAAAGGCTGGAAAGGCTGAAACCAGTCCGCGTTGCTCACGGGCAGCTTGTAGACGCGCCGCCCCTGTTTGAGAAACAGGCTCCCCGTGGCGTCATCAAGGCTTATTTCTATCTTTCCCGGCGGCAACTGGCGCACCAGATCGGCAAAAGCCCGCCCCTGTACGCCGACCAGGCCGGAATTGACAACTTCGGCAGGGTAGCGGCCGGTAAATTCAATGTCGGCATTCGTGGCCATAATATGAAGGCCGCCATCTTCAGCCTTGAGCCACAATGAACGGAGATAGGCCTGCCCGCTCTTGGCGGGAATGATGGAGCCGGCCTTTTGCACGCCGTCAATAATGTCTTCTTTGTTAACAGACAGTTTCATATTGTTATTCCTTGTTATTATATGGTGTCATTTTGTTCCTTGTAAATATATCTTGTCGAAATTACGGTATTTGTTATAAACAATCCGGCAATTGGACTGGGAACGGAAGAAACGGGGGAAAAACCGTTTCGCGGCAAATCAGCCCATCACGACAGGCTTTTTTCCACTTCTGTCACTTTTGTGTAGACATCTTTGTTTGTAACCAGCAATTTTTTAATTTTATTAAAAGCATAGATGACAGTGCTGTGATCTTTTCCCTCAAATTCCCTGCCGATGTCGGCATACGTAAGCCGCAATTTTTTCCTGCAGAGATACATGGCCGTCTGTCTGGCCTGCACGAGGTCAGGGTTGCGTTTTTCTCCCAGTATGTCTTCCGCCCGCACATTGAAGGCCTGGGCTGTTCTGTTGATGATTTTTTTACAGGTGGCCGGTTTTTTCAGGCCGCCGGAGGAGATGATATTTTGTAAGTCATCCCCGGAAGGTTTTTTATTGTGTACTGTGATAAATGCTTTGATTTTCAATAAAAGTCCATGCAGAAGACGTATCTGCGGGCAGCTTTGGGCCAGAAAGAGGCACTGGTCGCGTTCAAGAGGGATATGCTTTTTTTTGCAGACGGCTCGCGCGTAAAGCATTCGCACATCCATATCCGGGGCGGCCAGTTCCACGACAAGGCCGCTTTCCAGGCGTGAGCGCAGCCGCTCCTCCAGAAGATTCAGAGAACCTGAACTTCCGGCGCAGGTGAAGACAGCCTGACAATTTTTTCCTGTCGAGGCAGCGGGGCATGCATCCAGTATCAATTCAAGGGAATGCTGCTCGGTTTTTCTGTTGGCCAGTTCCTGCATGTCGTCCAGAAGCAGGACGCTGCAGCGCCGCCAGAAATGTTCCGGCTGCAGGGCCCAGTGGGTATTTTCCGTGCAGAAGCGCAGGGCCTTGGCGTAAATTATCTGTTCTGACGGGTATTTTTTTTGGAAAACAGTTGCCAGAGTATGCAGAAGATGGCTTTTGCCGACTCCCACGGGGCCGCAAAGGGTGAAGGGGTTGTAGACCTCCCCGGGACTTTTGCGGGTGATTTCGGTAAGCGCCGCCAGAGGAAAACTGTTTTTGGCATTGTGCAAAAATGTCTCAAAAGGTTTTTCTTCCTGAAGCGCCGGAAAATGTGAATGCATGGCGATGAGCAAATTTTTCAGAGGGTTTTTCAATGCTTGCAGGGCCGGTTCCGCAACGACGAATACGCAGACGAATGCGCAATGAATGCCAATATCACTTTTTTTTCTCAGGAACAAGGCCGCGTCAGGCGCATAACCATTGGGCCGTGTTTGCAATTACTTAATATTGTATTTCTTTTATTTTTTTGGACAAAAAATTTCATCCTCAAACGCGGTCAAAACGGAGGGGTTTGTCCGGCGTCAGTTCAACAGCTTGAAGCATGGCGGACTTTGCGATAATGGTATGTGCTGATGAAAAAGAAAGTTGCCGTTTTTTGCGTGCTGGCTTTTTTGAGTCCTGCGGGAAGCTTTTTGGGAAGTCCTGCAAAGTCCGCATCCGATGCGGGAGATGCGGCTGTGCGGGCGCAATCCGCGGAACCGGAAGCGGTTCAGCCCGAAAAGGCCGCGGAGGCGGCGCCGGACGAATCTGCCGTGCCGAAAGCTCCCGTGGCGGTTGACGGCGACGAAAACGGCGGGCGGATCGAACGGGAACTCCTCCCTGAAGAGGAAGTTGAGAGCGGCAAGTCCGGAACCGACGGCGTCGAAAAACCTGAAATACGCGAGCCTGAAATACCCCCGCCGGTGGACGTGGTCGTGCGCGGCACAGTGGAGAAGGGCGACACCGTGGGCAAAATTCTGGAAAAAAATTCCGAACTGAACACACAGCCGTATATTCATGCGGCAGAACAGATTTTTTCCCTGCGTTCCTTTCGCGCCGGACAGCCTTACGTGATAGTCACGGACAGTTCCAGCGGCCGTCTCAAACGTTTTGAATACGAAATAGACGCCCGCCGGCGCCTTGTGGTTGAGGGACTCGAAACCCCCGTAGCGCGGCTGGAGGCCATAGAATACGTCACCACCCTTGACGTGGTGGAAGCCGTGATAAACGACAATATGTTTCAGGCGGTGGCGGATGTCGGTGAAAGCCCGCAGCTCGCCCTGCGCCTGGCCGAACTTTTCGGGGCGGAGATCAATTTTATCCGCGACCTGCAGGAAGGAGACTCCTTTGCCGTTTTGATCGAAAAGCGGCAAAGGGAAGGCAATCCCGCCGGCTACGGCCGTATTCTGGCTGCCCGCTTCACCAACAGGGGCAAGGTGTTCGAAGCCTTTTTATTCCGCGACGGGGAGCAGGCGCCGCGGCATTACAACCGCAAGGGCGAAAATCTGCGGAAAACCCTGCTTCAGGCCCCTCTGGCCTTTACGCGCGTGACGTCACGTTTCAGCATGAACCGCCTGCATCCGATTTTGGGCGTGCACCGCCCGCATCCGGGTGTGGATTACGGCGCGCCCACGGGTACGCCGGTAAAGGCCGTGGGCGACGGCGTCGTAACCGCCAGGGGCTGGGCCGGCGGTTACGGCAACCAGGTTGTCCTCAGGCATTCCGCAGGGCTGGAGTCGCTGTATTCGCATCTTTCCGGCTATGCCCGCGGGGTGTCCGTGGGGAGCAGGGTGCGGCAGGGGCAGGTGATAGGCTTTGTGGGCAGCACAGGCCTGGCCAGCGGCCCGCATCTGGATTTCCGCCTGCGGCAGAACGGCCGCTTCATCAATCCTCTCAAGGCGGTCAACCCGCGCGGGGAACCTGTTTCCGCCAAAAACAGGGAAGCTTTTGAAAGAATCGCGGCTGAGGAGCTGGCCTTGCTGAACGGCGCGAAAAATTCAGACGACTATACCACGCAAAGCCTTGTGCCGGAGCACATTGTGCTGGACACGCCCCGCTCGGACAGAGTAGAGAAGAAAAAAGGGCCCCCGAAAACAGCCTCCGGAAAACAGAAGCGGCGCGGGCGGAAGTAAGCGCTCGCGGCTTCAACTTCAAGGATCTCTGTCATGATTGTGTACGATCCCGTTTCTCAAGGCAATGCCGTTATTCAACATGCCTTCAGAGATCAAGTTGTGGTGATATCCTACCCCCCGTCCGTCATTGTGGATGGCCTGGCCGCGGTCGGCCAGCTGACGGATTCCGCCAGCACGCGCTCTTTCATGCAGGACCAGTGGCGCGCCGTGGCCGGCAACATGCTCGGCATGGGAGCCATAGTGAACGGGTATTGGTAGATTCCGTGAATATCGTTCCGCCGGTCGTCGGCGGGGATTGCCGTTGTCCCGGCGAGTCGCGTGACGTATGAAAAAAGCACTGATAACCGGCATTACCGGGCAAGACGGTTCCTATCTGGCGAAATTTCTTCTGGAAAAGGGCTATGAGGTCCACGGCGTCAAGCGGCGCTCTTCCTCGCTCAACACACAGCGCATCGACGATATCTTTCAGGACGTTTATCAGGACGGGAGGACCCTTTACCTGCACTATGGCGATTTATGCGACAGCTCCGGCATAATCAGGCTGGTGCAGAAAATTCTTCCGGATGAAATTTACAATCTCGCCGCGCAGAGTCACGTGAAGGTTTCCTTTGAGCAGCCCGAGTACACGGCGGAGGTCAACGCCATCGGCACGCTGCGTGTGCTTGAAGCCGTGCGCCTGTTGGGGCTTGCGCGAAAAACGCGCGTTTACCAGGCTTCCACTTCCGAACTGTTCGGCCTTGTACGGGAAAGCCCCCAGACGGAAGCCACGCCTTTTTACCCCCGCTCGCCCTATGCCTGCGCCAAGCTGTTCGGCTACTGGATCACGGTGAACTACCGTGAAGCTTACGGGATGTTCGCCTGCAACGGCATTTTGTTCAACCATGAATCCCCCGTGCGCGGCGAAACCTTTGTCACCCGCAAGATAACGCGAACCTTGTGCCGTATTGCGCTGGGCCTTGCGCCCTGTCTGTATCTGGGCAATCTGAACGCCCTGCGCGACTGGGGACACGCCCGCGATTACGTGGAGATGATGTGGCTGATGCTGCAGCAGGACAAGCCGGATGACTACGTTATCGCCACCGGCCGCCAGCACTCCGTGCGCGAATTCGTCGATGCGGCCGCAGCCCGCCTTGGTCTGAAGCTTTGCTGGGAAGGGCGGGGCGTTGATGAGGCCGGCAAAATCGCCTCCTTTGACGAGAGCGTCATTGCCGACAGGCTGGCCCAGGCGGGAGAAGACGCGGAAAGGCCAAGCGGGACGCGGCTCCTGCATCTCAAGGACATTGCCCGGACCGTTTTGCATAATCCCGCTCTGAAGCCGGGAACGGCGATTGTGCGGGTGAGCCCGGAATATTTCCGTCCCACGGAAGTGGAAACGCTTTTGGGCGATCCCGCCAAGGCCGGCCTGCGGCTGAATTGGCGGCCGGTTTCCCCCTTTGAGCAACTTGTCGCGGAAATGGTGGACCGCGATTTTGCCGAGGCCCGGCGCGAGCGCCTGTGCCGTCATGCGGGCTTCGCGGTCAGCAGCCCTCCGGAATAGGCGGAATTGTCCGTGATGCGGCAGCACGAAAGGATTTATGTCGCCGGACATCGCGGTCTGGCGGGATCCGCGATCTGCCGCCGCCTGCTGGCTTTGGGCTTTACCGATATTGTCCGCCGCACCAGCCGGGAGCTGGATCTGCGCGATCAGGCGGCGGTGAACGCCTTTTTCGCCCAAGTCAGGCCGGCCCACGTCTTTCTGGCCGCGGCCACAGTAGGCGGCATCAAGGCCAATAACGATTTCCCGGCCGACTTTATCCGCGACAACCTGCTTATCCAGACCAACGTCATTGACGCGGCCTGGCGAACCGGCTGCCGGAAGCTGCTCTTTTTGGGATCTTCCTGCATATATCCCAAACTGTGCCCGCAGCCCATCAGGGAGGAATATCTGCTCGCCGGACCCCTGGAACCCACCAATGAGGCCTACGCCCTGGCCAAAATCGCCGGAATAATGATGTGCAGGGCCTACCGCAGGCAGCACGGCTTTGACGCCATCAGCGTCATGCCGACCAATCTGTATGGGCCGGGCGACAATTTTCATCCTCTGGACAGCCATGTGATGCCGGCCCTTATCCGTCGTTTTCATGAGGCAGTGAGGGACGGCAGGGAGGAAGTCGTCATTTGGGGCACGGGAACGCCGAGGAGAGAGTTTCTGTATGCGGACGATCTGGCTGACGCGCTGATTTTTTTGATGCAGCATTATTCCGGCGAAGGGCACGTCAACGTGGGCTGCGGCAAGGATTTGACCATCCTTGATCTGGCCTCGAAAATAGCCGCCTGCGCCGGTTTTGCCGGGAGGATAGCAACCGACCCCGGCAGGCCGGACGGCACGCCGCAAAAGCTGCTGGACGTGTCCGGATTAACCGCCCTGGGCTGGAAAGCAAAAACGTCACTTGACGAAGGCCTGCGCAAAACCTGGGCCTGGTATGCGGAGCATTGCGGCGGCTAACAGCGGGACGGGGGACAAAAGCGGGCGCGGGCTATTCCGCGATACACGCCGCCTTGCGCAGGGTTTCCGGGGGTTTTTCAACGTAATCCTGAAAAACGTCCTCAAGGGAAATTAAATTCAATTTTTGCTGAATTCTGTCCGACAGTCCGGCCCATACGGATCGCATGGCGCATTTGTGTTTGTCCGGGCATTCGTTGGTTTTTTTGCCGGAGCAGACAAAAAATTCAACGCCGCCGTCAAAAATTTCCACAAGTCCGCCAAGCGTTATTTCAGCCAGCGGCACCGCCAGTTTGATACCGCCCTTTGAGCCGACGGCGCCTGTCGTAAACCCATTCCTCTTCAGGACGGAATGGATAAGCTCGACGGCGCGCGGGGCGATTCCCGTTTTTTCCGACAAACAGGCCATGGATACCGGCCCGTTCAAACCGGCCAAGGTAAAAATAATTCTTATGGCATAGCGTATGTCCGTTTTCAATTTCATAATGCCTCCATGCCAAAAAAAATTGACGGTTCAATAAAATCACATATCGCCGGCTTTGTCCAAATACCCCTGTTGGAACAGGGTTGTTATGCGGCTCCTTTTGGTTATAGTCTGATGCGACCCCGACTCGACACCGTCCGCAGCAGACGGTCAACACTTTCACGAAAAAAGGAGTTACGCCCGCACTATCATCAATGTAAAGTAGGAGGTTTTTATGGGAACATCCCGCAATGGCCAAGGACTCAAATATCTCGCGTTCGGCATTGCGGCGGGGATTGTGTCTGTCTGTGTTCTGGCCTCCGCCATGGCGGCCTCGGATCAACGGCCGCTGTGCGCAAGCTGTCATCTCATGCGGGAGGCCGCGGTGACGCACAAAATGGGCACACACGCGGATCAGCCCTGCAACGCCTGCCACGCGCCCCGCAATGCGGCTGACAGGCTGCCCTTCAAGGCCAGGGAAGGCATTCGCGACTTTTTTGCCAATCTTTCGGGCAAGGACCTTCCCTATCCGGTCGCCGACGCGACCCGCCGCACAATCAATGAAAACTGCAAGTCATGCCATGCGCAGACCAACATGACGGCTGCCGCCATGATTGCCAAACCTTACTGTGTGGATTGCCACCGCAATGTGGCGCACATGCGCCTTAAGCCCGTGAGCACAAGGATGGTAGCGTATGAATAGACTGACTTTTACCCACGCTGCTGCGGTCGCCGCCTTTCTGGGAATAATGACGATCAGCGCGTGCAGCGATGTGACGACGGATCTGAAAGCGCCCGTGTACAAAACCTCCATCAGGGAAGACGAAACGCGCATGTCCGCGTTCAAGAACGATTTTCCGGACGAGTACGCCTCGTATCAGAAAAACAATGAAGACGAGGTGATGACGGAATACAAGGGTTCCGTCGCCTATCGCAAGAACGACAACGTCAATCCGCTGCCAAAGGGGTTCCGGTATGCCCAGCCCTACCTGAAAAATCTCTGGCTCGGCTATCCCTTCAGCTTCGAGTACAACGAAGCGCGCGGGCACACCTACGCGGTTGAGGATTTTGTCAACATTGACCGCATCAACCGCTACGGCGCCGACGGCAAGGGGTTGCTGCCGACCACCTGCATCAACTGCAAGACGCCGAAGATGATGACCTGGCACAAGGAATACGGCGACAAGCTCTGGAGCATGGATGCCAACACATTCCGGGGCAAGGACAAAATCAGCGCCGCGGATGAAAGCATCAACTGCGCGAACTGTCATAATCCGGTCACCATGGAACTGCGTCTGTATTCCGAACCTCTCAAGGACTGGCTCAAGCGTTCCAACCAGGACTGGGACAAGCTCTCCCGCAACGAAAAGCGTTCCCTCGTCTGCGCGCAGTGCCATGTGGAATACTACTTTACGCACAAGGACAACGGCCCGGCGGCAAAGCCCGTCTTTCCCTGGGATGAGGGCATGGATCCGGAAGACATGTACCGCTATTACACGGGCCACGGCGCGAAGGACGCGTCCGGCAAGCCTGGCCCCTTTGTGGACTGGGCGCACGCCGCCTCCGGGGTGGGCATGATCAAGATGCAGCATCCGGAATACGAAACCTTTATTGACGGTCCGCACGGCGCGGCCGGCGTTTCCTGCGCGGACTGCCACATGCAGTATCAGCGCGCGGGCGGCAAAAAAATTTCCAGCCACTGGATGACCTCACCCCTGAAAGACGCTGAAATGCGCGCCTGCCGCCAGTGCCATGCGGACAAGACGGCGGATTTTCTGCGCGGGCGCGTACTCTACACCCAGAAAAAGACCTACGATCAGCTGATCAGGGCCGAGGCCCTTTCGGTCAGGGCGCACGAGGCTGTCCGTCTGGCCAGGGATTATGCCGGCGCGCGCTCCCCCGGTTATGAGGAACTTATGAGGCAAGCCCGCGAAATGGTCCGCAAGGGCCAGCTTTTCTGGGATTATGTCTCGGCCGAGAACAGCGTCGGGTTCCACAACCCGGCAAAGGCTCTGGACACGCTCATGACCTCCGCCGAGTGCAGCCGGAAGGCTGTCGACCTTGCCATGGAGGCCACCATGTTCGGCATCGGGCCTTCCCTCGCGGGCGATATTGAAAAAATCGTGCCGCCCATTCTGGAGCACAGCCGCAAGCTGATGCAGAGCCCGGAGCACTTGCAGAGCCACCCCTGGCTGAAGCTGCTGAAGCCTTTCCCGCCGGCCCCGCAGGTATGGGACGGACAGACGAGGATCATCTCCGGAGCGCCCGCCAAGTAGGGTATGCCTTATCCTCCGGAACAGCCCCCGCCACGCGCTGGAGGGGCTGTTCCGGCGAAGGAAGATTCAATGAATATCGGCCCACACACGTTTGCGGAATTCAGGCGACTGACGGAACAATTCCACGGCTGCGCCGCGCCCGGCATTCTGCTCGGGGGCCGTATGGTGACGGCAGCAAGGGCGGCCTTGCCGGAAGGCACTCTGTTTGAGGCGCTTGTCGAGACACGGAGCTGTCTGCCGGATGCCGTTCAGATGCTCACGCCGTGCAGTGTGGGCAACAAGCGTCTGCACGTCATCAACCACGGGAAAATGGCCCTGTCCCTCTTCGACAAGTATAACGGCCGCGGCGTCCGCTGCTTTGTTGACGCGTCACGCCTCGGCCCCTGGCCGGAAATGCGCGTCTGGCTCATGAAGGAAAAAAGCAAGGAGCAGCAGGACAGCGCGCTGCTGGAGCAGGAAATTGAACAGGCCGGAACTTCCGTCATGGCCCTGGCCGACATGCGTGTTCACGAATCGTTTCTCGGCAAAAAAAGCAGCGGGCCGGTGGTGTTGTGCTCCGGCTGCGGAGAGAGCTATCCGCGCGAGCACGGAGACAAATGCCTTTTCTGCCAGGGTGAAACTCCCTTCGTCATGTGGCCCCGGAAAACAAAAACACTGTAGCCGGAAAAATTTTTGCGCAATCTTTTGGCTTGCCGCCGCGCGTCTTTCCTGACGCGCGGCTATAGGGACCGCAGGATCCACTGGAGGAGCCGGCCCACAATATGCGGATGCCAAAACAACATGTTCTGAGGCTGTTGCGCGCAGTCCGGTACAGGCTGCGCGCGCATGGTGTGCCCATCGTTTTACCCAACGCCGATGCCGACTCCGTATCCGGTCACGCGGCGCGCGCTGGCGTTTTCGGATGCTTCTGCCATGGCTGAACGAAAGAAAACATACAGACGGGCGATCCTGTTTGCGGGAGTTCTGGCTGTTCTGGCGTGCGGCGCTTATCCCCTCATGTCCGTCACGTCGGGCATGCCCTTCTGTTCGTCCGTCTGCCACGAGATGGGCGTTCACAGGGAGGAACTGCGAAGTTCCGCCCACGCCCGTGACAAGGACGGACAAGAGATAGGCTGCGCCCAGTGCCACATCCCGCCCGGCTTTGGTCCGCGTTACGTGGCGGTGAAAACCTATTCGGGCATTAAGGACGTTTTCGTCCACCTGGCCAAATCACCCGTGCTTCTCGACCGGGCGGCGCTGCAGATCACCGCGCGGCGCTTTATCGATGACGACAACTGCCGTAGCTGCCATGCCGATTTGCACAGGGACGCCAAAGGCGAAAAAGAGATATCGGAGATCGGCGGAATCTCCCACGACGCCTATCTCGGCAAAAACGGGCAGGCAAAAAGCAATTGCGCCGGCTGTCACGCCAATATCGCGCATTTGCCGGAGTTTGACCGCAGGCTGGAAGTAAACAGGGATTTTGCCGGGCGCGTCAGGAACAAGGAGGCGTTGCGCGATGCGAATTGACGTGAAAAGGACGATCCGGGTTCTTGCCGTGTTGCTGCTCGGCGTTGGAGCCTTTTTTCTGTATCTGGACAGGGCCTTCCCCAAGGTTCGCTGCGAAGGCGCCCACCTTTCCGTTCCGGAAAAGTATGCCGATTGCGTGAGCTGCCACGCCAAAAGCACGGCGCGGGCGACGCAGGACTGGAAGGAATCCAAGCACGGCGCCATGCTGGTGAAGTGCGTGGTCTGTCATGGGGAGCCGGACGGCAAAGGTTCAATATCCTTCTCCGCCAATCCGGATCCGGCGACAATCTGCGCGCGTTGCCATGATCCCGCCATGCGGCGCATGGCCGCGAAATTCGGCGGAAGCGCGGATTGCAGCATCTGCCATCCGCGTCATCAGAATCCTCTGCACAGCGATGCTTACCAACACAAAACTCCTTCGGGCAAAACCTCTTTCTAGGCGGCGGCCGGGAATGCGCCGGGACGCATATTTCGCGGGAAGGCGCGGGGAGTAAAGAAAGGAGAAAAGATATGACTGTTTCCAGACGGAAATTTTTAAAAGGATCGGCGGCCGCCCTGGCTCTCGGCATGGTGGGCTCCCCCGCCTGCGCGCTTGCCGCCGCGGGCCAGGAGGAAAGCGTGGACAGATGGGTCAAGGGCGTATGCCGTTACTGCGGCACCGGCTGCGGCGTCCTGGTGGGCGTCAGGGGCGACAGGGCCGTGGCCGTCAAGGGCGATCCCGACAACCACAACGCGGGGCTGCTCTGCCTGAAGGGGGCCATGCTCATCCCGGTCATCTACGCCGAGGATCGCATTACCGAGCCGATGATCCGGCGCGGGGGCAAGGGTTCGCCCCTGGACAAGGCCAGCTGGGATGAGGCGCTGGATTTCGCGGCCGGGGCGTTCCGCAAGGCGATGGATGCGGGCGGGCCGGATGCAGTTGCCTATTACGGCTCCGGTCAGGCGCTGACTGAGGAGTCTTATCTGGCCAACAAAATCTGGAAGGCCGGTTTCAGAACCAATAACGTGGACGGCAATCCGCGCCTGTGCATGGCTTCGGCCGTGGCCGGGTACCTGACCACCTTCGGCAAGGACGAGCCCATGGGCACCTACAACGACATGGACGCCGCCACCTGCTTTTTCATTATCGGCTCCAACACCTCGGAAGCCCATCCGGTGCTTTTCCGGCGCATCGCCCAGCGCAAGGAAAGTTCCCCGGACGTGAAAATCATCGTGGCCGATCCGCGCCGCACCAATACCTCCAGAATCGCCGATCTGCACCTGTCCTTCGTCGCCGGCACCGACCTTGCCCTGCTCAACGGCATGGCCCATGTCATCATCAGGGAGGAGCTGGACAATCCGCGTTTTTACAGCCGCTATGTCAATTTTGTGACCAATGACGGCAAACCCTGCGCCTTTGAGGATTACAAGGCCTTTCTGGCGGAATACACGCCGGAAAAGGTGCAGGAAATAACCGGCGTCCCCGCTGCGGATGTGATCAGGGCGGCCAAGCTTTTCGCCGAGTCCTCCAGCGCGCTCTCCCTCTGGTGCATGGGCATAAACCAGCGCACGCGCGGGGTGTGGGCCAACAATCTCATCCACAATCTGCATCTGCTCACAGGACAGATCGGCCGGCCGGGGGCCTCGCCGCTCTCCCTGACCGGGCAGCCCAACGCCTGCGGCGGAGTGCGCGACACCGGTTCCCTGGCCCATCTGCTCCCGGCCGGGCGTATGGTGGCCAATGAGAAACACCGCGCTGAAATGGAAGAATTCTGGGGAGTGCCCAAGGGCACCATTCAGCCGAAAATGGGGCATCATACGGTAGCCCTCTTTGAAGCCATGGCCAAGGGCGACGTCAAGGCCGTGTTCATTCACTGCACCAACCCCGCGCACACCCTGCCGGATCTGAACGCGCTGACCAAGGGCCTGGAAACCGCCTTTGTGGCGCAGACCGAGTGTTTCATGGACGCGGAAACCCTGAAGTACGCGGACGTTGTCTTTCCGGCGGCTTTCTGGTGCGAAACCGAAGGCGTTTACGGTTGTACCGAGCGCCGTTACGCCCTTACCGAACAGGCCATAAAGCCCATGGGGAACTGCCGGCCCACTGTCCGGATACTTATGGATTTCGCCGAAAAAGCGGGTGTGGACCCCAGGCTCTTTCCTTACAAAAACGCCGCTGACATCTGGGAGGAATGGAGAACCCTGAGCAAGGGTTCGCCCTATGACTTTTACGGCATGACAAGGGCCAGGCTGAAAAAGGAATCCGGCATCAAATGGCCTTGCCCCACAGAGGATCACCCGGGCACCAACCTGCGCTACGTGCGCGGCGAGGATCCGCTGGTGCCGGTCAATCATCCCGACAGACTCTTTTTCTACGGGCGTCCGGACGGCAAGGCGAATATCTTTCTGCGTCCCTACCAGCCGCCCTTTGAACCGGCGGACAAGGACTATCCTTTTATCCTGACCACCGGCCGGGTCATTGACCATTGGCATACGGCCACCATGACGGGCAAGGTACCGGAATTGCAAAAGGCCTATCCTTCCGCCTTTGTGGAAATAAACCCGGTCGACGCGCAAAAACTGGGCATCAGCAACGGCGATCGGGTGGTTCTGGAAACCCGGCGCGACAGGATGACATTTCCCGCGCGGATCACGGACACCTGCATGCCGGGTTTGGTGTTCTGCCCGTTTTTTGATAAAAACAAACTGGTCAACCGCCTTTTCCATCATGCCGTGGACAACGCGTCCAAGGAGCCGGAATATAAAATCTGCGCCACCAGGGTGTACAAACAGGCATAGAGTGTTTCAGGATACAGCGGAAATCAGTCAACAGAGCATGTTTTGCCCTGATTGGAGAGTAAACCGGGGCGGTTCCCCGCGGAACCGCCCCGGCCCGGGGATGCTGCGATGGCGATTGCGGGTTTTCTCGTGCATGCCGAAGCCGGGCAAAGCGAACGGCTTGAGGCGGAATTGGCGGAAATTCCGGGGATATCCACGTTCGGCGTTCACCGGGAGTGTTATATCGCGGCTGTTGCCGAGGCCCCGGGCAATTCCATGGAAGACCTGCTCCACAGGGTGCACGGCATGGACGGCGTGCTGACGGTTTATGTGACGTCCATGACTGTTGAAGATGAGCTTGTGGTCTAGCCATGCCGCCGTTCCTGCGTCCGCCCGGCGCCCGTTCGGAAAAGGACATGAAGGCGCGTTGCGTTTCCTGCGGCCTTTGCGCAGCGGTTTGCAATTATGCCTGCATTGAGATGACCCCGGACCATATTTTTTTCGGCGGCGGGACGCCGAAAATATTCCAGCGCAAAAGCCCCTGTTTTCTCTGCATGAAGTGCTCCGCCGTCTGTCCGACCGGCGCCCTCGGGAACGTATCCATGGAAGAAGCCGGCATGGGCAGGGCCTGCCTGGACAGAGCGCGGTGTGTGGATTACCGCAGGAACACCGGAATCATGTGCTGGACCTGCTATGAGCGCTGTCCGTTGAAAGGCAAGGCCATTGTTCTGAAAAACGGTTATTTGCCGGAGGTTACGGAGCGGTGCGTGGGTTGCGGCGTGTGCGAATACGTTTGCCCCGTGGCTGTCATCACGGTGACCCCCGCGCGCGATTTGCCGGGCAACCGGCGCGGCGGGAACACATGAAGGGTCCGCCTCTGTCCATCCGTCCCTTCCGGCGGACGGCGCAGGCCGGCGTGGCGCTGCTCTTCGCTGTTGTTCCGGCGCTGAACCGCATGGAAATAACAGCCCTGTCCGGAAATTTTTTTTTCTTCAATATTGCCGGCATACCCCTGGCCGATCCCCTGTCCGTCCTGCAGGTCGCGGCAGGCGCGTTTTCCGTGACCACGGCGATGTGCGCGGGCGCGGGGCTCGCGCTGCTCCTTGCCCTGCTCATGGGCCCTGTTTTCTGTTCCTGGCTCTGCCCCTACGGCTTTTTTTCCGAACTCGCGCACGCTCTCGGCGCAAAGCGCGCGAGCGGGACAACTTTTTCCCGGTCCGCCTCCTTCGCCTCAAAGCTGCTCATCGTCTGCGTCGGGTTGCTGGCGGTGTTCCTGTTCGCCCCTGTGCCGCTGCTCAACCAGTTGTCCATGCCGGGATGGTATTCGCGGGCCATGCAGCATGCCGTCTTTTACAGAGAGGCGCTCGCCTGCGCGCTGATTTTCCCGGCGCTGCTTGCCGCCGAGTTCTTGTCCGGCCGCCGTTTCTGGTGCCTGTATCTCTGTCCGCAGTCCGTGCTGATCAGTCTGGCCGGAGCTCTGCTGCCCGGTCGCCTGCGGGTGCGGTTCAGCGGAAGATCCTGTACCTGCGCGAAGCCGGAGCGGCCCTGCCGCGCGCGGTGCTCTCTGGGGCTGGATCCGCGCTCGGCGGATCTCAGGCAACGCCTGCAATGCAGCAATTGCGGCGACTGCGTGGATGCCTGCCGAAAAAACGGCCGCGCGCTCCGTTTTTCTTTCGGGAGGGATGCCTGATATCATTTCCTATTGATCTATTTTAATGTTAAATATCAACAAGTTATGAACACATGTGACGACAACGTCGATAAGAAATGGTATGATTCATGAATGCGGATCAGACGGGTCCGGCGCATAGCCGGGGGGACGTTGTCGGCGTGGTGCTTGCGGGAGGAAAAAGCCTCCGCCTCGGCCGGGACAAGGCCCTGTTGAAGCTGCACGGAGAGGACAAGCCCTGCCTTTTGTCGCGCACTGCGGCACTGTTGCGCGAGGTGTGCGGAGATGTTGCGATTGCCGGCCGGGATGTTTTCGGTTGGAGGCATATTCCTGACCCCGCGCCAGGACTCGGCCCGGCGGGCGGCATAGCCGCCGCCCTCGAGTTTACCGGGAGGGCGTGCCTTGTGCTCCCCTGCGATCTGCCGTTCATGACCCGCGCCGTACTGGAAAATTTGCTTGAGGCAAGAGCGCGGGGCAGGCCGGAGACGCTGCTCACAGCATATAAAAATTTCCGGACCGGACGGGTCGAATTTCTTGCCGCCGTTTATGAACAGGGCGCATTGCCGTATTTTCAGGCCGGCATCATGCTCGGGCTTCTGAAAACAGGTCTTATGCTCCCGGAGGAGTTGCAGCGGCATATTGCCTGCGAGCCGGAAGACGACAGGGCCTTTTTCAATATCAATGCTCCGGGGGACGTTTCTTTTGTCCTGCATTCCCGCCTGTGCTTCCAGTCCGCATGATTGAAAAAAGTCCCCGCGCCGCAGGGGGATTCCGCTCGCCGCGCTTGATTTTGCGGCGGAATCGCAATATCTGAAAAATGTCCGGCAATAAAATCTTGCGTTTAAGCGGGGAGTGTTTTATGAGGTGACGTGTTCAAAATTTCACAAGCGCCGAGTGGGATTTTTTGGCGGCACAATTGTTGCACAGTCGGCCGAAGGCAGTTCGCGGCGAGGGAGCGTGCAAACAATTTCACCTTTCAACCTGGAGTTAGTGATGGAGGCGTATACGATCAACGCGGGGTGGTGCAAGGGGTGCGGCATATGCGTGGCCTTCTGTCCCAAGAAGGCTCTTGGCCTCGACGGGGACAAGGCCGTGCATGATCCGGAGTTGTGCGTTCTTTGCGGCATGTGCGAGCTTTACTGTCCCGACCTGGCCATACGAATCGACAAACCCGCGAAGAAGGTCAAGGCCGGGAAGGAGGCGACGGCATGAGCAAGAAGGAGAGGAACATTTCCTTTGTCCAGGGCAACGAGGCCTGCGTGCGCGGCGCCTTGTACGCCGGAGTGAAATTTTTCGCCGGCTACCCCATAACCCCTTCGACGGAAATCGCCGAGCAGCTGGCCCGCGAGTTGCCGCGCATAGGCGGTTCCTTCATTCAGATGGAAGACGAGATAGCCTCCATGTGCGCCGTGTGCGGGGCTTCCCTGGCCGGGTCCAAAGCCATGACCGCGACCAGCGGGCCGGGCTTTTCGCTGAAGCAGGAAGCCATCGGCTATGCCGTGATGGCTGAAATCCCCTGCGTCGTGGTCAACGTGCAGCGCGCCGGTCCGTCCACCGGCCTGCCCACCAAGGCCGCCCAGGGCGACGTCAACCAGGCCCGCTGGGGCACGCACGGGGACCATTCGATCATCGCCATGACGGCTTCCGGCATCCAGGACGTATTCAACGTCACCATTGAAGCCTTCAATTTTGCCGAAACCTACCGCACCCCCGTCATCCTGCTCTTTGACGAGGTGGTCGGGCATATGCGCGAAAAGCTGGTTATCCCCCCACAAGGGGAACTGCCGGTTGTCGAGCGCCTGAAAACCTCCGTAAAGGTGGGCGTCAACTACCATCCCTACCTGCCGCGCGAGGACGGGCGCCTGCCCATGTCTGACTACGGCGGGGAGCACCGTTTCCATGTGACCGGGCTGTATCACAACATCTGGGGTTTTCCGACGGAAAACCCCGACGAGTCCCACAGGCTGCTGCGCCATCTGGTGGACAAGCTGGAGAACCGCGCCCATCTTCTGGCGCGCTGGAAGGAACACCATCTCGAGGATGCGGAGAGCGTGCTTATTTCCTACGGCTCCTCGGCGCGCAGCGCCCTGCACCATGTGGAAGGATGCCGCGCCAAGGGGCACAGGCACGGCCTGCTCGAGCTTCAGACGCTCTGGCCTTTCCCGAAGCAACTGGTGCGCGAGAAGACCGCCAGAGCCCGGCATGTCTTTGTCGTGGAAATGAACATGGGGCAGATCACGAGCCAGGTCAAGGCGGTGGTCGACGATCCGGACAACGTATTTCTGATCAACCGTCTTGACGGTTCGCTCGTCACCCCTTCCGATATTGAGAGCATCATACGCGTTGTTGAAGGCAGGGGGGTATAGGCATGTCCGTACAAGATCTTATCCGTCAGCGGTTTTTTCCGCATCTCTGGTGTCCCGGCTGCGGGCACGGGATTGTGCTCAACAATCTTCTGCGCGTCATAGACGCGGAAGGCTACGACCCGTATTCCCTGTGCATGGTTTCGGGCATAGGCTGTTCCTCGCGCGTTTCCGGCTATGTGAACTTCCACACCATGCACACCATGCACGGGCGCGCCCTGGCCTGCGCCACGGGCATCAAGCTGACCAAACCCCATCTCAAGGTTCTCGTGCCCATGGGAGACGGCGACGCCATGGCCATCGGCGGCAATCACTTCATCCACGCCTGCCGCCGCAACATAGATCTGACCGCCATTGTGCTCAACAACCGCATCTACGGCATGACCGGCGGCCAGTATTCGCCCCTTTCCGGGCCCGGCGTTCTCGCCACGACCGCTCCTTACAGCAGCATAGACAACATGTTCGACACCGTGAAGCTGGCTTCCGGGGCCGGGGCTTCCTTCGTCGCCCGCACCACGGCTTTTCACGTCAGGGAAATCCAGAGCATCCTGAAAAAGGCCATTGCGCACAAGGGATTTTCCGTGGTCGAAATTCTGGTCGGCTGTCCGACGTATTTCGGCCGCAAAAACAAGCTCGGCGGCCAGGTGGAACTGATGGAACACTATCGCGACAGCACGGTTCCCATAGGCTCAAAGAAGCTTGAAGAAAATCCGCATCTTATTCAGCGCGGCATTTTTGTGGAGGAAGAGCGCGCCGAATACTGCGCGGAGTACGCCCGCATCATTGAGCGCGCGGTGAAGGAGCAATAAGATGGAAAGATACCGTTTTCTTCTGTCCGGTTCGGGCGGTCAGGGCGTCATCACCATGGCCATTCTCCTGGCCGAGACGGCCTCCATTCAGGAAGGGCTCATGTCCGTGCAGTCGCAGTCCTACGGGCCGGAAGCCCGCGGCGGCGCGACCCGTTCCGACGTCATAGTCGCGGATACGCCGATTCTCTTTCCCAAAGTGACCCAGCCGAACATTCTGGTGGCGCTGACCAACGAGGCCGCGGCCAAGTATCTTCCCCTGATACGTCCGGGCGGCCTTCTGCTTTACGATTCCGAGCTTGTGCAGCCGGGCGAGCGCATAGACGCGCAGAGAATAGGGCTGCCCATGTACCGGGCCACCAGGGAGAAACTCGGCCGGACCGTGGCTTTCAACATTTGCGTGCTGGGCGCCCTGGTGTCCCTGACCGAAATTGTCAGACTCCCCTCTGTCCGGAAAACGCTGGAGAAAAATTTCGTCCCCGCGCACCACGAGGCCAACAAAACGGCGCTGGGGCTCGGGGTTGAGCTGGCAAAGCCGCATTCCTGGGATCGCTACTAAACCCGCCCGGAGGGATAATGAACATACATGAATATCAGGCAAAAAAACTGCTGAAGGAGTACGGTGTTCCGACGCCGGACGGCTTTGTGGCCGCAACGGCGGCGGAAGCCCGCGCGGCCGCCCGGAATCTCCCCGGGCCGGTGTGGGTGGTCAAGGCCCAGATCCATGCCGGGGGGCGCGGCAAGGGCGGCGGCGTCAAGGTGTGCAAAAGCCTGGACGAGGTCGAGCGGGCCGCGGGCAAGATCATCGGCATGCGGCTCGTCACGCACCAGACCGGGCCGGAAGGCAAACACGTCAATCTGGTCTGGGTCGAGCAGGGCACGGACATCGCGCGGGAGCTGTATCTGGCCGTCGTCCTCGATCGGGGGGCTGAAGCCCTTACGGTCATGGCCTCTCCGGACGGAGGCATGGACATTGAGGAAGTGGCGGAAAAACATCCCGAGCGCATCTTCCGCGCCACCCTTGACGGCGGTCATCATATCTGGCCTTTCCAGGCCCGCAAGCTCCTTTTCGGATGCGGGCTCAGCCCGGAGCAGGTCGGCAGGGGAGTTCCCTTCATCACCAGGCTTCTGGAGCTGTGCGTGGCCAAGGATGCCACGCAGGTGGAGATAAATCCCCTTGCCCTGACAGGCGCGGGCGATCTCATCGCCCTTGACGCCAAGATCAATTTTGACGAAAGCGCGCTGAAGCGCAGGCCGGAAATAGCGGCCCTGGCCGACCCCGGCGAGGAAGACCCGCTGGAGCGGAAAGCGGCCGCCCTGGGCGTCAATTATGTGCGTCTCCAGGGTTATGTGGGAACCATGGTCAACGGGGCCGGACTGGCCATGGCCACCATGGACGCCATCAAACAGGCCGGGGCCGAGCCGGCCAACTTTCTGGACGCCGGCGGCGGCGCCAATGTGGAGATGGTCAGAAAGGGCTTTGAGATCATGCTCTCCGATCCCAACGTGCGCGGCATCCTGATCAACATTTTCGGCGGCATCCTGCGTTGCGACATTGTGGCCGAAGGAGTCGTGCAGGCGGCCAGGGAGCTGAAGCTCGACCTGCCCATAGTCATCCGCATGGAAGGGACGAATGTGGAGGAGGCGCGCCGCATTCTGAACGATTGCGGGCTGAACTTCACGACCGCGACAAGCATGGGCGAAGCCGCGCGGCTCATCGCCGAACAGACCAGGGAGGCCCGGCCATGAGCATTTTGGTTGATGAAAACACCCGCGTGATCATTCATGGGATTACCGGCCGGGAAGGAACCTTTCACGGCGAAAAAATGATCGAATACGGAACCAGGGTCGTGGGCGGCGTCACTCCCGGCAAAGGAGGGCGGAAGGCCCTGGGCGTGCCTGTGTTCAACACCGCCGCCGAGGCCTATGCCGCGACGGGCGCGGACACGGGCGTCATTTTTGTCCCCGCCGCGGTTTCCGCCGACGCTGCCTGCGAGGCGGCGGACGCGGGGGCCGGTCTGGTGGTGCTGATCACCGAGCACATACCGGTTCTGGACATGGTGCGCGCCAAGTCGTATCTCAACGCCCGCGGGGTCAAGCTTGTCGGGCCCAACTGCCCCGGCGTCATCAGCCCCGGGAAATGCAAGATAGGCATACAGCCGGCCTATATCCACAAGCCCGGAAGCATCGGCCTCATCAGCCGTTCCGGAACGCTGACCTACGAGGCCGTTCATCAGCTCAGTTCGGCCGGGCTCGGCCAAAGCACCTGCATAGGCATAGGCGGCGATCCTGTGCCCGGCCTGAAATTTCTGGAGCTTCTGCAAATGTTCCGCGATGATCCCGAGACGGAAGCTGTATGCATGCTGGGTGAAATAGGCGGCGACAACGAGGAGAAGGCCGCGGACTACATCAGGGAGTCCGGGTACCCCAAGCCTGTCTTCGGCTTCATAGCCGGGCTTACGGCCCCTCCCGGCAAACGGATGGGCCACGCGGGAGCCATCATCAGCGGCTCCAAAGGCCGAGGTGAAGACAAGATAGCCGCCCTCGCGGATGCCGGCGTTACGGTGATCAGGGAACTGGGGCGCTTTGGCCAAACCGTGGCGGAGCGCCTCAAGAAATAGAAAAACCCCCGCTCCGTCTTAAAACCGGGGCGGGGAGTTGCCCGTAAACGGCGGGCCGGATCCCTTGTCCGGAGGCGCGCCCGGCACGGGAAATTTGCCGTTCTTCCACAATGTCACAGCCTCAGGAGGAAATGTCGTGTTCAAGCCCAAGCAGGCTTTTTTCATCGCTCTCGCCGCGTTGACCATGCTCGGCATCGTCTTCGCCACGCCTCCCGTTGAAGGACTCAGCCATCAAGGCAAAGCCGCCCTGGGGGTCGGCGTTTTCGCCGTCATCGTCTGGATGACCCAGGCTCTGGATGACGCCCAGAGCGGCTTCTGCATTGTCACCTTTCTTGTGCTCCTCGGCGCGGCCAAAATCGGCCCGGCGCTGGGAGGATACGCTTCGACCGGGGTATGGATCGTCGCTCTCGGCATGGTCATGGGAACCTGCATGAGCTCCTGCGGTCTTTCCAAGCGCCTGGCTTTTCTTATGGTCAGCAAGGCCGGCAACTCCGCCAGAAATCTGTACTGGGCCATTTCACTCATCACCCTGGTCATGACTTTTTTCATTCCGTCGCTCGGCGCGAAAACGCTTCTGGTTCTGCCCATAGTCACGCAGATGGGATTGGCTTTCGGCGCCGAGAAGGGCAAGAGCAGCCTGGTCAAGGGACTGGTCTTTGTCGTTACAATCACCGGTACCATGTACTGCATAGGCATACTGACCTCGCACGCCGCCAACCCCATTACGGCAAGCCTGGTGCAGACCGCCACCGGGCATCAGGTGGCCTGGAGCGAATGGTTTGCCATAGGCTTTCCTCCGGCCGTGCTGATGGGCCTTATAGCAACCTACATCCTGTATAAAATGTATCCGCCCGACGTGGCGGACATTTCCGCCGGGCACGACGAAATTGCGCGCAGCCTTAACGAGATGGGGCCAATGGCGCTCAAGGAAAAGTATGCTCTCGTTATCTTTCTTGCCACCCTGCTTCTCTGGGCGACAGACAAGCTGACCGGCCTGAATTCCACCCTGGTGGCCATGATGTCCGTTATCGCCATGATTCTTCCCGGGCCGCAGCAGGTCATGAACTGGAAAGAAGCGGAGAAGAAGGTTCCCTGGAACGTCTATATCGTTTACGGCGCCGGTCTTTCCATGGGCAGCGTGCTCGTCAGCTCCGGCGCGGCCAAATGGCTTGCCGCGACGTTTTTTTCTCCCCTGCTCGCGTTTGATGTGCGCTTGCAGGTGGTAATTTTTATCTGGCTGATGCTTTGTCTGCAGGTGATGTTTACCGGCGCCGGCCCCAAGAGCACGGCCATAACCCCGGTTGTCATAGCCCACGCCGTCGCCGTGGCGGCCTTGCCGGCCAACGCGGGCATGCAGGTCACGTCCTTTGTGATTTTGGTCGGCGCGAACATGCTGCACCAGTACCTGCTGCCCGTTTCCAATCTTCCGAACATCATCGGTTTGGCCACCGAGGAGATAACTGCGGGCGAACTGATCAGGACAGGCGCCGTCATGAGCCTTTACGGCGCGGTGTTCAGCACCGCGATGGTCTATACCTACTGGACCTGGATAGGCCTTTTCTGATTCGTCCTTGTAATTTGACATCCGCGCGGGGGAGCGTTGTTATGACGTATGCTGATTCTTTGACGGGCGTTCATCGGGCGTTTCTTGAAGATCTCTTCGGGAAGGACGGCCTGAGTTTCGATCCGGCGGTGCTGCGCGTTTATTCCTCTGACGCCAGCAATGAAAAGGGGGATATCTTCGCCGTGGTGCGCCCCAAAGACACCGGGCAGGTGCGGGAGTTCATGCGCTGGGCTGATGCGGAACGCGTCGTCGTGCATCCGCGAGGGCGCGGCACCAGCCTTGCCGGCGGCTGCGTCCCCACCGTGCCCGGCATTGTCGTGTCCATGCTCGGCATGGACAAACTGATTGACATCTCCTCCACCGATTTTGTGGCTGAAGCCGAACCCGGCCTCTGCACGGCGATCTTTCAGGCCGAGGTGGAGAAGCGCGGCCTCATGTTCCCGCCCGATCCGGCCAGCGGCAAGGCCACAAGTCTTGGCGGCAATGTCTGCACCTGCGCCGGAGGGCTGCGCGCCGTCAAATACGGGGTTACCCGCGATTATGTGCTGGGTTGCGAGATTGTCCTGCCCGGCGGCCAATTGATGAAATTCGGCGGCCGTACGCAAAAGGACGTGGTCGGCCTTGACCTGACCCGCTTCGTGGTCGGTTCCGAAGGCACGCTCGGCATCGTCACCAAACTCATCCTCAAACTTATCCCCAAGCCTGAGGCAAGCGCCTCCGTGCTGGTCGGCTATCGTTCGCTTGAGGACGCCCTTTCCTCCATGGTCAAGGTTTTTGCCGCCGGCATCCTGCCCGCGGCCGCCGAATTTATCGGCGAGACCTGCATGGAAATTCTGACCAGGACCGGAGAATGCCCCTGGCCCGATGAAGTGAAGGCCATGATGCTGTTCCAGATTGACGGCAGCAGGGAAACCATCGGTCTTGAGAACGCGCGTCTGTCCAGACAGCTCGACGACGCGCTCTGGAGAATGGAAGGCGTGGGCAAAGAGGAGGAAGACAGGCTCTGGGCCTTCCGCCGCCGTATTTCCGCGGCCTCTTACGTGCTCGGCCCGGATCGCATGGGGGGGGACATGGCCGTTCCAAGAGGGAAGATTCTGCCGGCCGTGCGTCGTTTTGAGGAGATAGCCGCCGGTAACGGCAAACGGCTTGTCGCATTCGGACACGCCGGCGACGGCAATATCCACGCCAATCTGCACTATGACGCCTCGGATCCGGACGATGCCGCGCGCACCGCGAAAACCCACCACGCGCTGGACAAAGCCGTGCTTGAGTTCGGCGGCAGCATCTCCGGCGAGCACGGCGGCGGTTCGCTCAAGGACGTGGGGCAACAACTCGGCGACGGGGAACACGAGCTCATGCTCCGCATCCGAAGGCTGTTTGACCCCAATCTGATTCTGAATCCGAAAAAGGGGTACTGAGCATGAAACGCGGGTGTACGCAATGCGGGGAATGCCTGAATGTCTGTCCGGTTTACGGGCAGTTTTCCCGCGAGGAGTATTCGCCCAAAGGCAAACGGCTTCTCATGGAGCCTCTCGCCCCGGAATTCGGCGGCGACGAAAGCGCGGCCGAGTTGAACTGGGAAATCGTCCGCTCGCTGGCGCGTCTGTGCGCCGGCTGCGACAGGTGCAGAAAAGCTTGCGCGCGCAAACTTTCAACCGCTGACCTGCTCGCCGACGTCCGCGCGGCTCATCCGCACTGGACGCAACACTTCTGGCAGCTCTGGATCGCCCGCATGGGGCCCCTGTGGCCTTCGCTCGGGCTTATGGCCTCTCTCGTGCCGGGCGGTGTGACTCCAAAGCCCCTGAAGCCCCTGCACGACACGGCCAAAGCCCTGGCGGACAGGAACGGGGATCAGCCCTGGGGGCGTATCCGCAAAAATCCGGAAGCGCGGACGGACGCCGCGAAACCGGTTCTGCTCTTTTCAGGCTGCACGGCCAGCAACGTGCGGCAAAAATGGTCCTCCAAGGCCAATGATCTTCTGCATGCCTGGGGTTACGAATTGTCGGATCCGGGGGGTTTCGCCTGTTGCGGCGGCACCATGCACCACGCCGGCCGCTATGAGGCGCAGCGCGCCATGGAAAGGCAAAATAGCGAATACTGGCGCAAAAGCGGCAAGCCCCGCATAGCCGTTTTCTGCGCTTCCTGTTTTCACAGCCTGCACGGCTACGCCGGCAGGGTTCTGGCGGGGAATGAGGCCGGGGAATGGCTTGCGGCCCTGACTCCCGTCAGCGTTCTGCTCGCCGGCGCGGAAATTGAGCATACAGGGGCAAAACCGGCCGCCTACGGCTATCATCAGCCCTGTCACTGGGGAGATAACGATAACGACATACAATTTCTGCAGAAAATTTTTCCCGGTCTGAAAAAGGGAACAGGGTTGTGCTGCGGCATGGGCGGGATATTGCAGATGAGCAATCCCGGGCTTTCCCGCCGGATGGCCGAGTCAACTCTCGGGGGATTCCCTGGAGACATCCGCCGCATCGTCACCGGGTGCAGCGGCTGTGTCATGCAGTTGAACGCCGCGGCCAGGGAGGGCGTGCGAATTGAGCACTGGCTTGATCTCGTGAGTCTGTGAAAGGTCGCAAAGGGTTCCCCTGCGCGGCAAGCCGGACGCGGAGCGAACGTGCGCAGACGCAGTCCTGTATCCGCAGAAACGTCCGCCCCGCCCAGTTCGGCGGACGTTATATTTTACAGTTGGATATGGTTATTCATAAATAGTAGTTCACGACGCGTTTCGCGCCGGCTACTGTCGTGGCGGTGTTCTCGCTTCCCGCAGCGGACAGAGGAAGGCATTGCCCGCCGCTTCCCGCTGAATGAAAAACCTGAATTTTCCTTATGAGAGGAGCCCGCCATGTCCGAACAGAAAAAGCATCTGAACGCCCTGAGACGAGATGCCGCCTATCAGCTTGCGAATATAACCAAAACGCCTCCCCAGTTCGCCTCCGTCACACCGCGCTGGCTGACCAGAATTCTGGAATTCAAAGCCCTCGACGCCGGCGTTTACCGGGTGAACAAGGTTGTGGAAGGCGAAACTCCCCTGGATGTCCTGTGCAGCCAGGATCAAAAACACGCGGAAATACCCCGGGGGTATATTGAGTACCAGAGCAGGCCGCGCGAATACGAGCTCAATTCCATCTCAACCATAATCAATGTCGATACGAAAATATCCGATGTTTACAGCTCGCCTTATGATCAAATCGGCGAACAGATCGCCCTGGCCGTGGAAAGTCTCAGAGAACGCCAGGAAAGCCAGATCGTCAATAACGACGATTACGGGCTTCTGAAGAACGCGGTTCCCTCCCAACGCATACAGGCGCGTTACGGAGCGCCCATGCCGGACGATCTGGACGAACTGCTGACAAAGGTATGGAAGGAACCGTCTTTCTTTCTGGCCCACCCCAGAGCCGTGGCCGCCTTCGCGCGTGAATGCACAAGGCGCGGGGTGCCGCCGGCGACGGTGAACATATACGGCGGAACCTTTATCGCCTGGCGCGGCGTTCCCGTTATTCCCTCCGACAAACTGTTTGTGGACGGACTTAAAAATCCGAAGGGCAAAGCCGGAAAAACCAATATACTGCTGGTGCGCACCGGCGAGCAGAAACGCGGCGTCATCGGCCTGTATCAGGGAGGCCTGCCGGGAGAGCATTCGCGCGGTCTTTCCGTGCGCCTGCGCGGCATAGACGACGACGGCCTGGCCTCATACCTGCTTTCCCTTTACTGCTCCGCCGCCATACTGGCGGATGACGCGATTGCCGTACTTGAGGACGTGGAAGTCGGAGATTATTATGACTACAGATAACAGCCTGCGGTTTGACCCCAAGGCCTACGGCCTGCCGGACGAAAACGGGCTGCGGGACATCCTGTGGAAATACGCCTCCGGGTTCCGGCAGGCCGGTTCCGCTGCCTATTCTCCGTCCGTCGGCCCCGCCGACGGCGGCCGTGAAGCGGCGGCCGCGCCCCGTCCGGCCCCGGAGGATATTCCGGCGGGAGTGGGCAATCAGTATGTGGGCGATATTCCGCTGAAGAAAATCAGAAACGATTTCCCCATCCTTGCCGAACGAATAAACGGACGGCCTCTGGTATGGCTTGACAACGCGGCCACGACGCAACGTCCGCGCCAGGTCATAGACCGGATATCGCATTATTACGCCCGCGAAAACTCCAACGTGCACAGGGGGGCGCATACTCTGGCGACCCGGTCCACAGAGGCCTACGAGGCCGCCCGTGAAAAGATAGCCCGGTTCATCGGCGCGGAGAGCAAGGACAACATTGTGTTCGTGCGCGGCGCCACGGAGGGGATCAACCTGGCGGCGCAGGCCTATGCAAGGCAATTGCTGCGTCCGGGCGACGAAATCATCCTGACGCTGCTGGAGCACCACGCCAATATAGTTCCCTGGCAGCTCGTCGCCCGGGAAACGGGCGCGCTGTTGCGCGTGGCGCCCGTGGACGCCGGCGGGCAGATCGTTCTTTCGGAGTATTCGCGCCTGTTCAACAGCAGAACCCGTTTCGCTTCCGTGGCCCATGTGTCCAACGCTCTGGGCACGGTGACGCCGGTGGAGGAAATGATCGCCGTGGCCCACGGTTTCGGCGTGCCCGTGTGCGTGGACGGGGCGCAATCCGTCTCGCATATGCCCGTAAACGTCACTGCCCTGGATGCGGATTTCTTTGTCTTTTCGGGACACAAAATTTTCGGCCCCACCGGCATAGGCGTGCTGTACGGAAAAAAAGAGATGCTGGAAAAGGCCGGGCCATACCAGGGCGGAGGCAGCATGATTGCCGATGTGACTTTTGAGCGGACGCTGTACCGGAAACCCCCCGCCAAATTTGAGGCCGGAACGGGAAACATCGCCGGCGCCGTGGGGCTCGGCGCGGCTGTTGATTATGTTTCCGCCATAGGCATGGAAAACATAGCCCGCTATGAGCAGGAACTTTTCCGGCACGCCGTGCGCGAGTTGTCGCGTGTTCCGGGATTGATCCGGATCGGCGCGCCCGACCGCCAGGTCAGCGTGCTGTCTTTTGTGCTGGAAGGGCACGGTCTGGCGGAAACAGGCCGGCGTCTTGACGAGGCCGGCATAGCCGTGCGCGCGGGACACCACTGCGCCCAGCCCGTTTTGCGGCATTTCGGGCGCGAGGGCACCATACGCCCTTCCCTGGCCTTTTATAATACGCCTGACGAGGTTGATCTGCTGGCAAAAACGCTGTTTGAAATTGTCCGCTCGTAACATGCTCTAGAGCGATTTAACATTGAAAATGTATAAATCGATCCGCAAGGATTTGTTCACAAATCCTTGCCGCGAGATTGCCGCAAGGCGAATTCACTTCGCCGTCAAGCGACAATCTCAAGCGTAACATGCTCTAGACGGACAGGGCAAATTACCATTGAAGCGGTAAGGTCGGTTATGTGTCTGACGGCGCGCTGTGAATCCGAATCTGCGACATTCCGCCCATGAGCCATTCTCCTGACGTGATCGTTCTTTTTTCCGGCGGGCTGGACAGTCTCCTGGCCGCAAATCTCTTGCGGCGGCAGGGCCTTTCCGTGAAATGCTGGCACGCTTTCTCCCCCTTTTTCGGCAAGCCCGGCGCGCGGGATTTCTGGAGGAAGACATACGGCCTCGACGTGCATACGGAAGACGTGGGCGAGGCCTTTGCCGCAATGTTGCGGCAGGGGCCCTCTCACGGTTTCGGCAAGGTTCTGAATCCCTGCGTGGACTGCAAAATTCATCTCCTGCGCCGGGCCAAAATGTATATGGAATCCGTGGGGGGCCGCTTTCTCGCCAGCGGCGAGGTGCCCGGCCAGCGCCCCATGTCCCAGCGGCGCGACGTCATGCGTGTCATCGCGCGCGAGGCTGGCGTTGCGGATATTCTGGTACGCCCGCTCGGCGCGGGTCTTCTGGAGCCGTCCTTGCCGGAGCGGGAAGGACTTGTTGACAGGACGAGCCTCGCCTCAATCTCCGGGCGCGGCCGAGCGGGGCAGCTCGCGCTTGCCGCGCGGTTCGGCATCACGATAATTCCAACGCCCGCGGGCGGGTGCCGGCTGACGGAGCGGGAAAACGCCCGGCGCTATTGGCCGCTTCTTACCCGCCTTGCTTTGCCGACATCCGTCGATTTTGCTCTGGCGAATCTGGGCCGCCAGTTTTGGGCGCGTGATCGTGAAGCCAGTTTCTGGCTGTGCGTGGGCCGCGACAAAGAGGATAATGAACGGCTTGCGCGGGCGGCCGAAGCGGGCGACGCGCTGCTCTCTCTCAGGGATATGCCCGGGCCGACGGCCCTGGCGCGCGGCGGAGCGCGCTGGCCTTCAGGCATAATGCTGCGCGCCGCGAATCTGACCGCGGCCTGCTCCCCCAAAGCCGTCGCCGGCGGGAGAACGGCGGCGGTATGCGTGAAAACCGGTGAAGAAGAGCAAACGCTTGCGGCAAACCCCGAACGTGCCGCTTTTTTTGAAAGCCCGCCTCCTTTCGGCCTTGTGCGCGATGAACGCAGGCTTCGTTTTCCGCCGAAAAACAGGTAAAATTTTTTTGGGGTGCCCCTTGCCATCGTTCTTTTTTTGTGTCATAAAAATTTCGCGGTTTGCGGAGCGCCGGTATGCGCTCGGATTCACGCATTCTTCAGGCGTAATCCTGAAAGGCCCCGTGCCGGTTTTTCAGGCTGGCGGCCACGGGAGCATTGGTCCTTTGTGAATGGAACGAAATACTTGTCCAAGGAGGACGCGCATGGCTGAGATTACCTATAAAGGGAAAAGCTTTGAAGTTGACGAAGACGGCTTTCTGCTGCGCTTTGACGACTGGTGCCCTGAATGGATGGATTATGTGAAGGAGTCTGAAGGTATCACGGAGATCAATGCCGATCACCAGAAGATATTGGATTTTCTGCAGGATTACTACAAGAAAAACGGCATTGCGCCCATGGTGCGTATTCTGTCCAAGAATACCGGCTACAAGCTGAAGGAAGTTTACGAACTCTTTCCCTCCGGTCCCGGCAAGGGCGCGTGTAAAATGGCCGGCCTTCCCAAGCCGACCGGCTGCGTATAGGGTTTTTACGCCGTTCAAAAAAAGCGGAAGGTTTGCTTTCCGCTTTTTTCTGTAGTGTCACGCGGGAAAAGGAGCGTTTTCCCCCGGCATGGCAGCGCGCATTTCCTGGAAGGGAATTTTTCTCGGGCTTTTCGTCCTTGTTTTTGCCGGGAGCCTGCTGGGGGGGGGTGCCGTGGCCCTGCTTTTTTACTGGGCCTCGCGTGATCTGCCCAATATAACCCGCATTGCGGATTACGCCCCGCCGTTGGCCACAACCGTGCTTGCGCGCGACGGTTCGCAACTCGGCGTTCTCTGTCACGAAAAACGCTTTCTTGTCGGCCTTGGGGATATGTCGCGCTTTCTGCCCCTGGCCTTTCTGGCCGCCGAGGACGACGCCTTTTATCGTCATCTGGGCGTCGACCCTGTCGCCATAGTCCGGGCGGCCCTGACCAATTTTCGCACAGGCACCAAGGGCAGCGGCGGCAGCACCATCACCCAGCAGATCATAAAACAGCTCCTGCTCAGCTCGGAACGCACGTACACGCGCAAGATCAAGGAAGCCCTCCTGGCCTACAAACTGGAAAAGCATCTCTCCAAGGACGAAATCCTCACCGTTTATCTCAACCAGATATTTCTCGGCGAGCACGCCTATGGCGTGGAGGCGGCGGCGCGCACCTACTTCGGCAAGCACGCCTCGGACATTACCCTGGCTGAGAGCGCCCTTCTGGCGGGCCTGCCCAAGGGCCCTTCCCAGTATAACCCCTTTCGCCATCCGGAAAGGGCCAAGGGGCGCCAGATGTACGTCCTCGGGCGTCTGCGGGATATGAAATGGATCACGCCCGAGGAATACCGGCAGGCAGCCGCCGAGCCTCTTGTCTACTGGAGCATGCCTGACAACGCCGCGGGCGCGGCCCAATGGTACCTGGAAGAGGTCAGGCGGCTGCTCATAGAATTTTTTACGGAAAAAAACCTCGCGGCGCTTGGCATTGAAACGGGCAAATACGGCGAAGACTACGTCTATGAAGCCGGCCTCACTGTGCGCACGGCCATGGTTCCCGCCCATCAGGAGGCCGCCGGGCAGGCTCTGCGCCGCGGGCTGGAGGAACTGGACAAGCGCCAGGGCTGGCGGGGCGCTCCGGAACATCTGGACGAGGAAGGGCAGCGCGCCTTTCTGGCGCGGAGCGCTTTTGTCCCCCTGGATCTGGCGGGCGGCGCATGGGTAAAGGCACTTGTGACCCGGGTCGCGCAGCGCGAGGCGGGCGTGGCGCTGGGGCAGGGCTATACGGGAGTCATTTCCGCCGAGGGGTTCTCCTGGGCGCGCAAGCCCAATCCCAAGGTGTCCGCCGCCGCCGCCCCGCCCGTCAGGGATGCAAGGCAGGTTCTTTCGCCGGGCGATCTGATATGGGTTTCCGCCGCGGAGCGCCCCGCAGCGCCGCGGGGAAAGGCCCGCAGGGAGACGAAAACGGAACCCTATGACCCGGCGGAGGCGCGGAAAGACACGCCTGTTCCCGTGCTGTTGCAACAGGAACCGGCCGTGCAGGGCGCGCTTGCTTCCATTGAGCCGCAGAGCGGCGATGTGGTGGCGATGATAGGCGGCTACAGTTTTGGGGAAAGCCATTTCAACAGAGCTACGCAGTCCCGCCGGCAGCCGGGTTCCAGTTTCAAACCGGTGGTTTATTCCACTGCGCTGGATTTCGGCTTTACGCCGTCCTCCCCCGTACTGGACGCGCCGTTTGTCTATATCAATCCCTGGACGAACCAGGTCTGGCGCCCTTCCAACTATGAACATGATTATAAGGGGGAAATTCCCCTGCACAAGGCCCTGGCCCTCTCGCGCAACACCTGCACCGTGCGGGTGGCTCAACAGGTGGGCATAGCCAACGTGATACAGCGGGCAAAATCGCTGGGGCTGGAGCCGCAATTCCCGGAGGAACTGTCCGTCAGCCTGGGCGCCGTGGCCGTCTCTCCGCTCAATCTCACGCAGGCCTATGCGGCCTTTGCCAATCAGGGACTCGGCGTGCGCCCCAGAATCATCACCTCCATCACCGACGCCGCCGGACGGGAGCTTTACCGCCAGGATGTTGAACACTGGCAGGCTGTCACTCCGCAGAACGCCTACATGATGGCCTCGCTGCTCAAAAATGTGGTCAATGCCGGCACCGGCGTCCGCGCGCGCATGGAGGGCCGCTTTATCGCCGGCAAAACAGGCACCACCAACGAGGAGCACGACGCCTGGTTTATGGGCTTTACGCCTTATCTGGTCACCGGCGTCTACGTGGGCTATGACCAGTTGCAGTCCCTGGGGCGGCAGGAACAGGGGGGGCGCACCGCGGCGCCCATTTTCCGTTATTATCGCGGCCAGGTGGAAGATTTGTATCCGCCGCAGGATTTTGTCCCGCCCGAGGGCATTGTGATGCAGGACGGCTTCGCCTACCGCTCGGACATGCCTCTGGAAGGCCGCGCCGCCACGGACGAGGAAGGGGCGCAGGCGTTGCGGGACACCTCGGAAGGCGGCGAAAACCTCATGCGCCAGATGTTTTGAATTCAGATGATTCCTTACGGTTCTCTGGTCGTCTACGTAACACTCAGGGGCAGGCGCTACGTGCGCCGTCTTGAGCAGGGTCAGGACTGGCACGGCAACGACGGATGTCTTCCGGCGGAGCGGGTGGCGGCCCTTGATTTCGGCGCGCTGGCCCATACCAGTCTCGGCGTTCCCGTTTTTGTGCAGGAAGCCACGCTTTTTGACAGGCTTCTGCACGTCAGGCGGCAGACGCAGATTATCTATCCCAAGGATATAGCCTATATCTGCCTGCGCCTCGGCGCCGGGCCGGAGCGCACCATTGCGGAGGCCGGGTGCGGATCGGGCGCGCTCACGCTGGGGCTGTCCTGGTTTTGCGGGCCGACGGGCAGGGTCGTAAGCCATGACGCGCGGGAAGAGTTTTTGCGTCTCGCCCGCCGCAATCTGCAATGGGCCGGCCTCGGCGACAATGTGGATCTGCGCCACAGGGATATAACCGAAGGATTCGCCTGCTCCGGCGCGGACGCGCTTTTTCTGGACGTGCGCGCCCCGTGGGAGTGTCTCGGCCACGCCGCCGCGGCGCTGCGGCCCGGCGCTGTGTTGGGTTTTTTGCTGCCCACGGCGGATCAGATGGGCAAATTGCTGCTTGGCCTGGAGCAAGGGCCTTTCAGCGATACGGAAGTGTGCGAGATTCTCCTCCGCCGCTGGAAACCCGTGCCGGACCGCTTGCGGCCGGAGGACAGGATGACGGCGCATACGGGTTTTCTCATTTTCTGCCGTCTGCAGGAAGGCGGCGCCCTGATGGCCTCGCTCCGTTCGCGCGGAACCCGCGAACGGAAACAGGAGGCCGCGCGTCTGGAGCGCTCATTGCAGTCTGACCTTATAAAATAGAATATGTTGGCGACATTCTGGGTATCGCGCCGGACGCTCTTGAGCGGATCCGGAAAGATTTCGTCACTGCCGTCAACAATCCGCAAAAACTGTCTCCGCCAAGGCGGGCGCGTTCAAGAATCTGCATTTGAACATGCGGATTGACGCCGAAGTCCGCTTCATTGCTCCGGACGACTGGAAGGCTTGCGGCGATCCGGTTGACCCTGAAAGCCTGAACCCTGGGGTTAGGGGGTCTTTCTTGTTCTGTCGTAAAGGGCCAAGCCCCCCAAGGCCACAATTACGATAGTCATAACAATCCATGCGGCCATTGTCAGTCCTCCTTCGTCAAGATAAAAAATACGCCCAAGGCAAGAACAGCGGGGATGATGCCCCACGGCTTGCCCTCAAAGGCGGCCACAGCGAAACAGGCAACCGACATGTTCAGCATGTAGTCGGCCAATTTTGCGCGGCGTCGTTCCGTCAAAATTCCCTTCATACCGTCACCTCAAATCGTAAATAACCATTTTGCGTGGTGCTGTCCATACCGACTATACCGACTTCATTTTAAGCACTTGCTTCGTTTTTTAAGCAGTTGCTTGCATTTGCTTCCCGTGTATGGCCGGGAGTGGGACATGATTTTTGCCTTACAAGATGAAATATGGCGCAATGACGAAGCGCGATATGATCATCGCCTCCATGCGCTTCTTCTTGTAGCCCAAGGGATGAGTTGTAGGCAGGTGGCCCGGTTACTTGGGGATGCTCCAAGAACGATTGCATACTGGGTCAATCGTTTTGAGGATGAGGGTTTTGCAGGGGAGAGTGTGTACCAATGGATAGATTTTTGGCATAAAAATCCTATAAAATCAATTTATTGACAGAAACCATCCTAAATCTTGAGCCTGTTCAGAAAAGTTCGTAATTCGCGTATGTTATC
>JAISOT010000197.1 GCA_031275465.1 Desulfovibrio sp. | reverse complement strand
GGAGCGCTCAAGCCAAGGCCAAGGGCAAATACGTCTTCCTGTTTCATACGGCACCTCTGGTGACTTTCTACAGGCCACTTCCCCCTTGGTCAAATTCCATAGTCAATGTCGAAGAACCCAAAAATACTACTACTTTTTGAGGCTTTACCCAGCGTTTCCTTAGCACAAATCCCTTCGATTGACGATACTTTCAAGGGATTAATTCAGCATTTCCTTAAATTTCTGTAGGCGACTCATTAGCATGTCAACACTCTCTTATTCCGGACTGCAAGCCCGCCCTGACGGAACGGCTGCCGTGGAAATCCGCCTGATTACAGCGTCCGGCCGTCGTGCGGGGAAGTCACCTGCAGGCGCGTTCAATGCTTGCGAAAGCGTTATGGCTGTGGATTGATTCCATGCTTTCCGCTTCCACGCGAAACCATGCGACCTGTTCGTGCGCCGAAAGATGTTGGGCCACGTTGCGCACAACGTCTTCCACAAACCGGGGATTGGCGAAGGCGTGTTCAGTGACGAATTTTTCGTCTTCGCGCTTGAGCAGCGTATACACGGCGGACGAGGCCGATTTTTCCGCGATTTCAATAAATTCCTCAAGCCAGGAAAATCCTGTCATGCGTATGCTCATGCGTACAATGGCGCGCTGGCTGTGGGCTCCTTCGCGACTTATGGCCTTTGAACACGGGCAGACCGTCATGACCGGCACATCCACTTCCAGAAGAAAGCTTTGCCCGTTTTCATCCAGCTCTCCCGTAAGGCGGCATTCATAGGGAACAAGGCTGCTGCTGCCCGAGGCGGGGGCGGGCTTTCTGATGAAATAGGGAAAACAGAAGCGCGCGTAAGCCCGTTGCGCGCCCAGACGTTTTTTGATGGTCTGAAGAAGACGGCGCAGGGACTGGTAGCTTATTTCATCATTCCACGCGTCAAGCGCTTCCACAAAGCGGCTCATGTGCGTGCCCTTGAAAGCGGAGGGCAAATCCACGCCCGCATCCACCTGGGCCACGGTCTGTTGTCTGCCTTCCCGACGGTCGCGGACCAGAAGCGGCAGTTTGAGCTTGCGTATGCCGACCCTGTCAATGTCCAGGGCAACGGCGGGGCTGTGATTCTGCACGTCTTCCATGCGTTCGAGCCTGGCTGCAACCGGCATGCGCATCCCGGGATGCGCGCATTGCGGGTGCGCGTGTGCCGCGTTGCAAAAATATTCCCGCATAAACGATGTTGCCCACTATAGCCCAGGCACTTTCCGCTGTACAGAAAAACCTGGATCCGCGGCGTATGCAATTGTGTCTTTGGCGGGCTTTTGCTATGTTGCCCTGACGATATAAAAGGGAGTTCCGGATGGGGCAGGACATTTTTGACCTGATTGTTGTTCTCGTGCTGGTTTTTTTTGTCGGACGTGGGTTCCTGCAAGGCTTTGTCGGCGAGGTGGCGGGCCTTGTCTCCCTCCTGGGCGGATTTTGGGCGGCGCAGACCTGGCATCCTCTGCTGGCCGGGCGTCTGGGTTTTATCAGTGAGCAGTCATGGCGCGCCATCGTCGCCTATGTCCTGATTTTTCTGGCTGTCATTCTCGCTGTTGGTCTTCTGGCGCGCGTACTGCAGAAAATTCTCGTCTTTTCCTTCGTTTCCTGGGTGGACAAGGCTGCCGGCGCGCTTGTCGGCTTTGCCAAAGGAATGCTGCTGTGCGCGTTTGTCCTGATAGTTTTGCAAAAATTTTTTCCTGATGAGCCTTTTATGAAACAGTCGCGCACGTTGCCGTATTTGAGCGCGCTGATGGAGCAGGTCCGGGGTTGGCTGCCGTCGGAGTTGCGCGTCAGGGCCGGTTTGTGAATTTGTTAATGAATGTCCCGGCCTCGCAATGACAAACAAACACAAGGAAGACAACATGCCGTCGCAAGCCCTGGAAAAGCTTCTTGCCGTCATTGACAAACTCGTCGGCCCGGACGGTTGTCCCTGGGACAAGGAGCAGACCCCTGAACGTCTTGGAGATTATATTATTGAAGAGAGCCACGAGCTTGTCAGCGCCATCCGCTCCGGAAGCGCCGCAGACGTCTGTGAGGAGCTCGGGGATGTGGCGTTTTTGCTGCTTTTTGTCAGCCGCCTTTATGAAAGGCAGGGTAAATTCAGGTTCGGCGACGCGCTGGACGCCAGCAGGGAAAAAATGATCCGTCGTCACCCGCACGTTTTCGGCGACAGGGTTTTCAGCGGCATCAACGAGCAGCTTGAGGCGTGGGAGCAGATCAAAAGGGCTGAACATGCGGAGGGTCGGGGCGCGCGGCAAGGCGTTTTTGTCGCTCTTCCCGATACGTTGCCTCCGTTGATAAAGGCGTACCGAATTCATTCCAAAGCAGCCAGAGCCGGCTTCACATGGGAGGATGATGAAGCCGCGGCGCAGCAGGTGGAGGCGGAATGGCTCGAATGGCTTGATGCCGCCGTCAGGGGGGATGCGGAGGCCGGCAAACATGAATTCGGCGATCTGCTTTTTTCACTGGTTGAGCTTGGCCGTCGAAAAGGAATCAAGGCCAGTGAGGCATTGGACCTCGCCGCGCGAAGGTTTCTGCGGCGCTTTGCCCGCATGGAGGAGTTGGCGGGAGAGCGGGGACAGGATTTCGTTTCCCTTTCGCCTGATGAAAAAGACTCCCTGTGGAACAGGGCAAAAGCCGAAGAGTCATCTTCGGACTGAGCGGCAAACCGGTGCCCGGAATATGATATTTTTTTCGCGCCGATACGTTACGAAGCGATGGATCGTATTTTTGCTGCTGCTTTTGCTTGTCGCGGCCTGCGCCCCGCGCCGTCCGGCTGTCTCCAAGGGGGATCCGGCCTCCGGCGCTGCGCCGCTGCCGAGGGCGGCCCCGGCCTATCTGCAATGGCTTGAGCATCAGTCCATGCTGAGGGACGCATCGCAATTAACGGCCGATATTTCCGGCACGCAGATTCTTTGGCGCAACAGCGCCGCTGCGCGACGTCCGAATCTGCTGCTGGAGGCGGCCCCAAACTGGCTTGGCGTCAATCCGAATCTGGTTGCCGCCGGAGGGCGTCCGTTGTTTGCGGCCCTTGCCGACGCGGATTTCCTGACGTTCTTGTCCGGAACGGGGTTCGCGGGAATCTATGTGGCCCCCGCCGGAGAGCGCGCTGACGTTTGGGGCTCGGCCGCTCCGACGATGCCGTATGATGCGGATGGAGACAACATTGTCTCTCTGCGCTTCGATCCCGCGCTGGGCAAGGACGACGATTTTGAGAACTTGGCCGACGGGTTGGAGAAGCTCCGGATACAGCTTGGCGGCGCTCTGCTTCCGGCCGCCACGGGGCTGGGGCCGGATTTTATGCTTCAGGCGAGACAGGCTTCGCGTTTTGACGGCATTTACGCGATGGTGCCGGTCCCGCGAAAGTACTGGGAAATGCTGCCGGCCTCCGCTTCCGAGTGGGATTGCAAACCGCTGTCCCCGGCCGCAACGGCGAGATTTGCCGACGAGGGGTTATTGCCGGCGCATTTGACTCGGGATGCGCTGCCTTGGGCAACGCGGGGCGGCTGGGCTGTTACCGGAGAGGTACACGGGGCTGACGGGCAAGCGCGTCGCTGGCTGTATCGGTATTGCGGCAATGCGCTGCGGCCGGTACTCCTTTGGCAGGACCCCTCCGGCAACGCCCGCCGCATTTTTTCGGCCGCCGTCATACAGCACACGGGCATACAGCGGCAGGCGCTTGCGGCCGTCAAGCTGGAATCGCTTATGGGGCTTGACGTGCGCCAGGATTTGCCGGGCGGCCCCCGTATCCCGCAGGGGGGGCAATGGGGCGAATTGACGCCCGCGCCGGAGGCCGTCAACGATATAGCCCGTGAAGTCCATCGTTATGGGGGCTGGCTGATGCAAGCGGATGTTTTGCCCCAGTCACTGACCCCCCACATCCTCAATGGCGCTGCGGACTTTGCCAGGGATGCGGCCACGTGGCCGGCCGCGGCGTACGCCCTGCTCAGCGCGGACGTTGCCCCTCTGGTAAGGCTTTTGCGCGCTTCAATGGCCTCGGGGGTGGAACACAGCCGTCTGGCGCGCGGTCTGCATGACGAGGCCTGCGTGGACTGGCGGGCTTTTCTGGAAGTGGCGGATGGCGCCGGATTGATCCAGAAGGCCCAAAGCCTGGCGGGAGGGACGGTTGAAGATTCGCGCAGTTGGGTGACGGCCGCCTCTCTGGCCGCGCGCGCGCTGCGCCTGGACGCAAAACGAAGCGCCCTGCCGGAAAGCGCGCTGGCCATGCGGCAGGCCTGCCTTTCCCTGCTCTCCTGGAGAATTGGATTGCCGGGCCTCGTTTTTGTCAGCCCCCATGATTTGACCGGAGCGCTGGCTCCCGACGCGTCTGCCGGCGGCGGCGCGGCGGCCGCGGCGCCTGTGTGGGGAACAGGCGGACAACCCTCCCGGGGATTGCCTCAGGCTTCCTTCGCCTTTGGAGCATTGCCGGCCCAGTGGGCTGATGGCGCGAGTTTCCTGCACAGCGTCAGAAGTCTCTTGCTGGCCCGTCAGGAAGCGAGTCTGCATCTGGGTTCCTTGCAGGCGGTAATGGCCGGTCCCGCCGGCTGCGCGGCCGCCGTGAGCAAACTTCCGGACAATCGCCACTGGCTGCTTGCGACGAATTTTTCATCAGAGCGCCGTGACTTTTCCCTAAAACTTCCGCAGGATATGCATGGAAAACATGCGCGCGACATTGTCGGCGGCGAGGTGCTGGGCATACGGGAAAACCGGCTTGTCCTGGCGCTTGACGCCCGTCAGTCGCGGCATTTGCTGATTTATTGATTACCTCAAGGAGAATGATATGGAAGCGGATCCCCTTGGAAGTGTTGAAAATGAAAATGCTTCCGCCGCGGAGGCGAGGCGGGATGCGCCGGCCGGGGAAGGCCGGCTGCAAAAGTGCTTTGAAGGAGCAAGCCGTCTGGGGCCGCTGCTCTTGGCCTGTGTGCTTGCGTTGTATTTCTGGCCGGAATTTTTGGGCAGGACGTCCATTCCGTCCGAGTCGGAGAGCGGCCAAATTTTGAGCCATGTCATGAAACAGGGGGACTGGCTGGCTCCCTCCGCCGGCGGGATAGCCCAGTGGCCGGGCTTTTCGGCATGTTTTACAGTTATTCTGAAATTATCAAGCTATTTTAAAGAAATAGCCGCATTTCCGATACTTTTCGCCTGCCTTGGAGCCTTTTGCGCATTTCTGACGCTGCTGGGCGCCTGGTGTTTGGGCGTCACGGCCGGCTTCGGCCTGCGCGCGGCCCTGGCGGCCGGACTGATGTCGCTTTGTGCGCCGATTTCCGCGCTGCTCGCGAATGTTATCAGTCCCGAAACGTTGGCTGTCGCGCTGACCTTGTTTTCTCTTTGTTGTTTTTGTCGCGGCTGGCAAGGGGAGGGAGCCGGCCTTGCCGTCCCTTCGGGTTTTCTGCTTGCCGCGCTGGCCGCTCTGACGGGGGGGCCGTACTATCTGCTTCTGCCTTTTCTGAGCTCTCTGATTTTTCTTTGCTGGCTCGGCCGCTTTTATCGCGCGCAAAAGATTGACGCTGTGCTCGGCTTCGCCCTGAGTCTTGCGTTGCTCGCGGTCTGGCTCGGCAGTGTGATGTTCCGGGGGCATGTTGACGGATATTTTCAGCAGTTGGGCAGCGCCCTTTCGCCTTCAGAAATTCTGCGGGCGGCCTCCTGGCGGAGCGCCCTGCCTGATGCCGGCATGGCCCTTTTGGGGCTTTTCCCCTGGTTGTTCCTTGTCGTTTTCGTTTCCTGGCTCCGCGTGGCGAGGGAGGCGGCGAAATCTCTCAAAGCCGCGCGCGCGGAGTGCGCCGGTTCCGCCCTTGTA
>JAISOT010000165.1 GCA_031275465.1 Desulfovibrio sp. | reverse complement strand
CCGGTGGCGGCCTGTTCCGCCAGTTCCTTCATGCGGATCAGCTTTTCGTCAATGACGCCGAGCGCCCCGTCCGCCGTCTGGATGAGGGAAATGGCGTCGTTTGCGTTGCGCACGCCCTGATTCAGGGCCGCGATGTCCGCCCGCATCAGTTCGCGGATGGCGAGGCCGGCGGCGTCGTCCGCCGCGGAATTGATGCGCAGGCCCGAAGACAGGCGCTGGGTTGAAACCTGCAGATTCGAATAGTGATTCGCGAGCGTATTGCCCACATTCAAGGCCATCTGGTTGTTGTTGATATACATACATTCCTCCATGAATGTCGCATGTTCCGGACGGTGCCCCATGCTGACGCGTCCATGCGTCTTCCGCCCTTCAAGCAGTGTTATCGGCGCGGAACAGGAATGCATTAGGCTGGTCGGAAAATTTTTCCTACAGCTACCAAGTTGTTTTTTATTATTTTTTAGAACTCACAAAAGAAACAGGCGCAGTTCCGCCCGCGCGGGCGGCAAATTTTGCCGCCTGCGCGAACGGAGGGCAATAAAAAAGCCCGCGATTGCCCGCAGGCATTTTTACGGCGAAAACTTTTCGGGCCGGCGGCAGTCTTTGGCGACCATGCGCACAAGGCGGGCAAGCTGATTGGTGAAACCGGCCTCATTGTCGTACCAGACGAGCAGCTTGACCATCGTCTTGTCCAGAACCTGCGTTGACAGGGCATCGACAACACCGCCGTGCGTGCTGCCTTTGAAATCAATGGAGACGAGCGGTTCTTCGGTAAACCCCATATTTTCCCCGAGAGGGCCTTCGCTGGCGGCTTTGAGGGCGGCATTGACGGCGGCGGCGTCACAGACCCTTTCCACTTCACACGTCAAATCCACAAGGGAGCAACTGGCGGTGGGCACGCGCACGGACATGCCGTTCAGCTTTCCGTTCAGTTCCGGAATGACAAGGCCCACGGCCTTCGCGGCGCCCGTGCTGGAGGGCACCATTGAGGCCGTGGCGGCGCGTCCGCGCCGCCAGTCCCTGTGGGTGCCGTCCAGGATGCGCTGGCTCATGGTAAAGGAATGGACAGTGGTCATCAGCCCGTGACGTATCCCGAAACGCTCATGCAGGACTTTCGCCGCGGGCGCGAGACAGTTTGTCGTGCAGGAAGCGGCCGAAACAACTTCGTGTTTCGCGCCGTCATACATGTTGTGATTTACGCCCATGACTATCATGGCGTCCACATCCGCGGCCGGCGCGGAGATGACCACCTTTTTCGCGCCGCAGGCGAGGTGCAGGGCCAGCCCGTTTCTGTCCTTAATGGTACCGGTGCTCTCCACAACCAGCGGTATGCCGAGTTCCCCCCATCGCCATTCCCCGGCCTTGCATCGCGTAACCGCAATATGGCGGCCGTTGATGACAAGGCCGTTTTCATCATGCCCCACATCGCCAGGGAAAATGCCGTATGCGGAATCATATTTGAAAAGATAGGCCAGCGCGGCGTTATCCGCGCGGGCATTCACGGCCGCAACCCTGACATCCCGGGCGTCCGCCAGGAGCCTCACAAGGTAACGGCCAATCCTGCCGAAACCGTTTATTCCTATTTGTCCTGCCATACGTTCGCGCACCTTTGCAAGCTTCTGCACCATTCCTGATATGCCGCCGCTTCAATGAAAACGGCGACATCGCTTTTGACGTAACGCCGCCATGCCGGGCGTAAAAATATCAGGCCTTGCCGGAAGACCCCATGACGTTGCGGATTTTGTGCGCAACCATATTTTTGACGGCCTCCCTGGCGGGCGTCAGGTACGCCCTCGGGTCGAAGTGCTCCGGATGTTCCGCCATGAACTGCCGTATGGAGGCCGTGAGGGCCAAACGGATATCAGTGTCCACATTGATTTTGCACACGCCCATGGCGGCCGCCTTGCGCAGCATATCTTCCGGCACTCCCTTCGCGCCCCCCACTTGCCCGCCATATTTGTTGCAGAGGGAAACAAACTCCTGCGGCACGCTGGACGCGCCGTGCAACACCAGCGGGTAACCGGGCAGTTTGTCGCTTATGGCCTCAAGCCGTTCGAAATCCAGCCTGGCGTCGCCCTTGAATTTGTACGCTCCATGACTTGTGCCGATGGCAACAGCCAGGGAGTCGCAACCCGTTCTGCGCACAAAGTCCACAGCCTGTTCCGGGTCGGTATACACATGCTCGACGGAATGCACATGTTCCTCCACTCCGGCGAGTTTGCCGAGTTCCGCCTCCACCCAGACTTTTTTTGTATGGGCGTAGTCCACCACTTCTTTGGTCAGCGCGACATTCTCCTCATAGGACAAATGAGAACCGTCAATCATCACCGAGGTAAATCCGCCGTCGATACAATCGCGGCACATTTCAAAACTGGGGCCGTGATCAAGGTGCACCACCACAGGCACGGCAGGGTCTTCCGACAGCGCCGCCTCCACAAGCTTCATGATGTACGCCTGACCGGCATATTTTCGGGCACCCGCCGAAACCTGGAGAATCACAGGGGATTTTTCCACAGAAGCCGCGCGCATGATACCCTGCACGATTTCCATGTTGTTTACGTTGAATGCGCCAACGGCGTATCGCCCGGCATAGGCCGCTTCGAACATTTCTCTGGGACCCATAAGAGGCATGGCTTCCTCCGGTTTGCGTTATATGGTTGAGCGAAGGATCTTCACGAACGAACGTACATCATTTTTTTGAAAAGGGGAACAGCCGGCGATCATGTCATATTTCACGGCATGGTCAATATATTCAAAATTTGTTTGGGAGAACCACTTGCTAGCTCCCCCTTGCGGGTGTATCATTGAAGAATCATGAAACAACTGTGGACGCCGTGGCGCATGGAATATATTCTGGCGCCCAAACCCGACGCCTGTGTCTTCTGCCTTCCCCCGACCGAAGAGGAGGACGGCGATCGCCTGATATTGTCGCGCGGCCGCTTCTCCTTCGTGATCATGAACAAATACCCATACAACAACGGGCATATCATGGTTTGCCCATACCGGCACGTTATGGACCTTGCCGAACTTTCCCGCGAGGAAAGCACGGAAATCATGGATCAGCTCAAACGCTGCACAGGCGTCCTCAGAGAACATTTTCGTTGCGAGGGCCTAAACATTGGTCTGAACATTGGTCAGGCCGCGGGCGCCGGCATCCGCGAGCATCTGCATTTTCATCTGGTACCGCGCTGGAACGGGGATTCTTCCTTTATGGCCGTGTTCGACGATACACGCACGATTCCCGAACATCTGCGGCAGACGTACACGGCCCTGCGACGCTATTTTGTGTAAAAACATATACCTGGCGGCTGTTGTTAACTGTGTAGCAAGGAGCATGGCATGCGTTACCTCAAGGTACTCTTACTCGTTGTGCTTGTTTTTCTGGCTTTGGTGTTCTTTTTTCAAAATCAGAACGCCCTCTCCCAGAATCTGGTGCTTACCTTGAATCTTTTTTTCATTCCGGCAATGTCATCCATTCCATTGCCTTTCTATTTTATTGTCATCACCGCTTTTTTTCTCGGAGCGCTTCTTACCCTCTCCTGTCTTGTCTGGGACAAGGCGCATCTTTCGGCAAAACTGCTGAAAAACAAGTGGCGCATCGGGAGCCTGGAACGCGAAGTTGAAAAGCTGCAGAAGAAGCTTGGGGAAGCATCCACCCGCTCGACAGCTTTCGGCAAAACCGGAAACAAGTTGCCCGACAGCGCCGATACCGCCGCCAGGCAGCCTGAAGATGTGGCAGCGCCTGATCCGGATAAAGTCTAGCCTTCAGACTGCCGCAACGGCCAAGGCCGGCCCGCCCTGCCTGCCTGCCCCGGCAACGGGCAAGGCCAACCGCGGACGCGTCTGTTTTTTGCTCCGTCGGTCGGCGGCGCAGAATAAACGGCCGTATAAAACCCGGGGGAAACAACCTCCCGCCGCCGGCTGCCCCACACGCTGCGATGTCTGATGATTCCGCCAAAACAACGCCCATGTTCGCAC
>JAISOT010000034.1 GCA_031275465.1 Desulfovibrio sp. | reverse complement strand
CCTATGCCTTACAGACTTTTAAAATTGGCTGAGGATTGTGCGTAATCAGGATTTTTTTGACGGCGATCATTCATATGAAGGTGTAAAGCTTGACACCCAGTTGTGGCTGCCAAAACTTATCCCCGGTGGCGTTGTTGTCTACCACGACTTTGGTTGGGCGGAAGGCATTCAAAAGGTTGTTGCAACTATGGTGGTTCCTAATGCTAAAGAAACAGGGCAACTGCAGAATATGTTTTGGGCGACTATGCGATAATAGTGTTTTTTTCTTATTGATGTTTTGTTAATTTTTTTTGAACATTTACCGTGGGTGGCATATGGGTGCGATATATAACGATGAATTCTATAAAAATAGATATCAAGATACTGTCGATTCTGCCCGGAAAATTCTTTCTTCTGTGTTTTCTATAATTCCTCTTCCTGAATCGTGCTTAGACCTAGGTTGTGGGGTAGGCGCATGGCTTTCAGTTGCCCAAGAACTTGGAGTTAAAAGTATTTATGGCTATGATGGGGAATGGGTAAAAGAAGAATATCTCAGAATACCACATGCCTCTTTCACAAAAACTGATCTCAATGTGGCTTTTCCAGTTAGCTTTCCAGTAGATTTCGCAATTTGTTTAGAAGTTGCTGAGCATATACCGCACTCATCGGCAGATATATTAGTAAAATTTTTGACGGATAGTGCTCGTTTCATTCTTTTTTCCGCAGCTACACCGTACCAGACGGGAGATGGGCATATAAATGAACAATGGCCAACCTACTGGGAGGATAAATTTGCCGATCATGGCTTTACTATGCTCGATTTGATTCGGAAAGATATCTGGGAAGACGTTGAAATTCCTTTTTGGTACAGACAGAATATTTTTTTTTGCGTGCACAATGATTCTTTAGATTCATTGAATGTCTCTCCGGTATGTTACAAATATTGCAAACCGATTTCAAGTGTCCACCCTGAGTTGCTCGAAAGATATACTAATAAAGAAAATTGCGGTGAAAATGTGGATATAACTCCCAGTAAAATTGGAATAAAACAAATTATGAACGGCGTTTTATTTAGGATTTTGCTTTTGCCATTGTTGTTTTTCAACAGAAAATATATAGTAGAATTTGTAAATTCTCCCTGCGGGTGTTTGAGAAAACTTCATAATCGGGTTATTCGTTAGATATTACTATGCTTTTTGATCTTTCAATTGTCATTCCAACTTGTAATCGGGAAAGTACTTTGAATGACACATTGCAGAGCCTTATTAAGAGTAAAATACTTGAGTCAAATGTCGAATGCATTGTGATAGACAACGGTTCGACGGATACAACCCGTGCCGTTGTCAAATCCATTGCTCTGCATGCGCCATTTCCCATCCGCTACGTCTACGAACCCTGCCCCGGGCTGCACGTTGGAAGAAATCTCGGCGCGGTTTTGGCGAAAGGTGACATTCTGTCCTATTTGGATGATGACGTTTTCGTGCAACACGGGTGGGCCGAGGCGGTGCGCGCCTGTTTTGATTCCGATCCCGCAGTTATGATCGCGGGCGGGCCGTGCCGACCCCACTGGGAAGGTGGTGACCCTCCGGCCTGGATTGAGCGATTTCGCCAGCCCGTTGGGAAAGGATGGACAATTCCCGTTCTCAGCCTGATAGATTTGGGATCGGAGCCGCACGCCATATCCGGGCTTTATGTCTACGGGTGCAATTTTTCCATTCGGCGTCAGTTTGTTCTGGACTCAGGCGGCTTTCACCCCGATGGCATGCCCAAAGAGTTTTTGCGTTATCGGGGGGACGGGGAAAGCGCGATGGGCATGAAAGTGGACGCCGATCCCGGCCTAATAACCGCTTATGCGCCGGACGCCGTAGTGCTACACCGCGTGCCGGTGTCGCGCCTTTCCAGACAATACATCCAGAGCGTGGTGAAGAGAAACGGCATTGGCCAAGCGTACACTGCGTTTCGGGAGTGTGGGGCATTATCCCCGAATGCCGTGAAAAAGGCTTTGATGCTCGGGATTGCCTGCATGAAATCCTTGTCCCGTTACGCAGCCTCTATGGGTAAAAATTTTCTGGACAGAAACGTTGATCCAGGACCGGAAGAATATTATCTAGCTAATTTTTGGGCATTTTTTCATTTTTTACGCATATGCATATCGCCGGAGCTACGGAAATGGGTCGGTCAAAAATCCTATCTTCCAGGTTCCCCGTGCCCTTATGCCTCTATGACAAAGCGGGCGGAAAATGGTTGATACAATAACGCACGAGGGGCACTTGCTGGCGATCATCCTCCGTGCGGATTTTCAGCGGGACGGCATCCATTTCCTTACCCCCGAATCTTTCTCTCAACAGCTCGGGTACATGAAACGGCCGGAAGGGTATGCCATAGCTCCGCACGATCACAACCCGGTGCCGCGCATCATTGAATGGACGCAGGAAGTGCTGTTCATCAAAAGCGGCAGGGTGCGTCTGGATTTATACGCGCCAGAAAGCAGGGAATACCTGGAAAGCCGTATTCTGGAAGCGGGCGACGTGGCCCTGCTGGCCCACGGCGGGCACGGACTGGTCATGCTGGAGGAATCGGAAATCATTGAGGTCAAGCAGGGGCCGTATGCCGGGGAGGCCGACAAAACGCGCTTCGAGCCGGTGGACGAGAGCAGGATTGTTTACGGAGACGGGAAATAGCATGTCCAAAATTCCCGTCTGCTCCCCGCTCCTTTCCGGCAACGAACTCGCTTATGTCACGGAAGCCGTGTCCACCGGCTGGATATCCTCCTCCGGCAAGTACGTGGCGGAATTTGAAAAGGCTTTTGCCGCGTACTGCGGCGTCAGGCACGGAATCGCCGTGTGCAACGGCACAGTGGCCCTGCATTTGGCGCTGACGGCCTTGGGCATAGGGCCGGGAGATGAAGTCATTATCCCGGACTTCACCATGATCGCCTCGGCCTTTGCGGTCTGCTACACCGGCGCGAAGCCCGTCTTTGTTGACGCGGACGAGGCCACTTGGAATATGAACGCCAACCTGATTGAGGACGGAATCACATCCCGTACCAAGGCGATCATGCCGGTGCACATTTTCGGCAATCCCTGCGACATGGCCGCCCTGCGCCGCATTGCGGAGAAGCATGCGCTGGCCGTTGTGGAAGACGCGGCCGAGGCCCACGGGGCGGAGTTCGGCGGCGTAAAAACGGGCAAGCTCGGCGATCTGGCCGCCTTCAGCTTTTTTGCCAACAAAAACATCACCACCGGCGAAGGCGGCATGGTGGTGACGGATGACGGGGAGCTTGCCCGGACGTGCCGCTATCGCAAAAATCTCTGTTTTCCCCCCGACGCCCCGCGAACGTATCTGCATGGCGATATCGGCTTCAACTACCGCATGAGCAACCTGCACGCGGCCCTTGGCCTCGCCCAGACGGAAAGGGCCGACCGTTACGGGGCATTGCGCATAAGGCACGGCCTGTTGTACCGCGAACTGCTTTCTTCCGTGCCGGGCATCGTCTTGCAGGAGGATCAGCCAGAAGGGAAAAACGTCTTCTGGATGAACGGGCTTTGCGTACAGCCGGAGGAATACGGACGCAGGCGGGATGAGCTTGCGGCCCGTCTGGCGGGCAACGGCGTGGAAACCCGCCTGTTTTTCAACGGCATGCACCGCCAGCCGGCCCTGAAGAAGTACGGATGCGATTGCGCCGGGCGATACCCCGTCAGCGATTTTCTGGCCGACAACGGGTTGTATCTGCCCAGCGGCAGCGGCCTGGAAGAAACGGACATCCGGCATATCTGCAAGCTCATACTGGAGTACAGGCGGTAAGGCATGCCCGTTTTCAAGGACTACGCCCGTTATTACAACCTGCTTTACCGGGACAAGGACTATGCCGGCGAAAGCGCTTTTGTGGTGAACGCGCTCCGCCGGCACGGCCGCGAGCCGAAAACCCTGCTTGACCTGGGTTGCGGCACGGGCAGACACGCTCTGGCAATGGCGCGGGCGGGCATAGCCGTCACAGGCGTGGACATGTCGGAAACCATGCTTGCGCTGGGGCAGGCAACCCTGAACGCACACAGCCCGGCGGAGTTTCCCCCGCCTGACCTGCGTTGCGGCGATGCCCGCGCGGCGCGGCTCGGCAAAACATTCGACGCCGTCGTCAGCCTGTTTCACGTCATGAGCTACCAAAATACGGAAGACGACGCTCTGGCGGTCATGGAAACAGCCAGGGCGCACCTGAAGCCCGGCGGGCTGTTTCTGTTCGACTTCTGGCACGGGCCGGGGGTGCTGCGCGACCCCCCCGAGCGCCGCGAACGGAACATGGAAGACGGCGCGACGCGCGTTCGCCGTGTGGCTGTTCCCGAACACCGGGTGAACGACAACCTCGTCATTGTCAACTATTCCGTTACCCTTACCACCCCGGACGGAATATCCCGCCTGAATGAGTCCCATTCCATGCGCTACTGGTTTTTGCCGGAATTGCGCAGGCTGGCCCGACAGGCCGGATTCGCCGTTTTGAGGGAAGGGGGGTGGATGCATGACGCGCCGCCGTCCCTCGCTGACTGGAATGCCTGGATGTTGGCATCGGCATGAAGAAAAAACATATTGCCCTGCTCATCACGCCCCGCCCGGAATACGGAGGAATGTTTCAATATGCCGCCGCCGTGCTGGATGCCCTGGCGGAACTTGACCCGTCAAAATACCGCGTAAGCGTATGCTCCCCGCAAAGCGCGTGGAGGCGGCGCGCCCGCGCCAAAGGCTTGCGCGCGATGCCGATTCCGCGGTTCTTCCACGGAAAAATTCGGAACATTCTGGCAAAAATCCCAATCATCCCCGCGCGCGAGCATTTGCTTGCGCTCTGGGATGCAGTCTCTCCTCTCCGCTTGCTCGCCTTATTGTTGAAAATGGACACGATTCTTTTTTCTCAGCCCCAGTATATGGAACTTCCGGGGAATATTCCGCAAATCGGCTGTATCCACGATCTGATGCACAGATATGAACCCGGCTTCCCGGAGGCGGGCGATCCGCAGGAATTTGCCTGGCGCGAGCAACTTTACAAAGGAATCGTCGGGCATTGCCACGCGATACTTGTGGACTCGGAGACGGGCAAAAACCATGTGCGGGAGGCTTACGGAGCGGAACCGGCACAAATTTTCGTGCTTCCGTATGCCATCCGCGGAAGCCTCAAATCGGCTGCGCCGGTTCGGCCGTCAAATCTTCCTTCAGGCGTTGAAGACGGGTTTTTGTTTTATCCGGCTCAATTCTGGCTTCACAAAAATCATCAAAGGCTTGTGGAGGCCGTGGCCAGGCTTTCCCCGCGCCTCGACATTCATTGCGTATTCTCCGGAGACACGCGCAAGAACGGATACGCGCCGTTTTGCGAACGTGTGGCGAAGCTTGGGCTACGGGATAAAGTCCATTGTATCGGCTATGTTTCCGAATCCGGGATAGCCTGGCTTTACCGGCATGCCCGCTGCATGGTCATGCCCACATTTTTCGGCCCCACCAATATCCCGCCGCTGGAGGCCATGCATTTCGGATGCCCTGTCGGCGTTTCGGGAATTTACGGCATGCCGGAACAACTGGGCGACGCCCCGTTGTATTTCAACCCCCGATCTGTTGATGAAATCGCCGATGTGATTGCGCAATTATACGAGAACAGGCAACTCCGCGAGAGATGCATCGAAAATGGCTTTGCTGTCGCCGCCTTACACGAGGACAAACAGTTTTCGCTCAGAATGTCGCAAATCATTGATGACGTCTTTGCGTCGAATGACAAGAGGAAATATAGATAAATGCCATTTTTCAGCATCATCACCGCCACGCTCAACGCGGCAGCAACCCTGCCGCGCCTGCTGGATTCATTGGCCTGCCAGACCTGCCGCGATTTCGAGCTGATTATCCAGGACGGCGCGTCGTCGGACAATACGGTCGCCATAGCGGAATCCTACCGGAAGCGTCTGCCCGCGCTTTCGCTGGTTTCCGTGCCGGACACGGGCATTTACGACGCCTGGAACAGGGCGCTGGAACGCGCTCGTGGGGAATGGGTTCTGTTTCTGGGCGCGGACGACCGGTTGGCCTCATCCGAAACGCTTGGTCACTGTCTGGCCGCCCTCCGCGACATGCCCGGCTCATGCCTGTACGCCGCCGGAAGCATCGCCCGTGTTTCGCGTTCCGGCGCGATCATGGCGCGGTTAAAACCGAGCGCTGTGGAAGACACGCCGGAACTGCTCCGTGAAAGGATGCCCTTTCCCTATCCCGCGCTCTGGCACAGACGAAGCGTGTTCGAAGGCCGGAAGTTCGACAACTCGTTATCCATCGCCGCTGATTACGACTTTGTCTGCCGTACCTGGACAAGGGAAAACGGCGTTGTGATCCCTGTCGAGGTCACCCTGATGCGCCGCGGCGGCGTTTCGGATTTGCCCCACAACGTTCTGCGCACGCGCTGGGAAGACGCGAAAGTCGCGTCACGGCATTTCCGCGGCGTCTGGTCTTTGGGCAGGGTGACTTCCCTGGCGAAGGCGTGTATTCTCTGGCTGTTTTGCAAAGTTTGCGGAAGGGAAAGCGCCCCTCGTCTGCTTGACGCCATTCGCCGCCTGCGGGGCTTGCCGCCCGCCTGGAGGGGCCTGTGAAAGCTTCTGTCCTGATGCCCGCATACAATGACGCGCCGCCTCTGCGGATTTTCAGGAGAACTCGTGAACATCCTCATTGACGGTCATGACATTTCCCTGGTCGGCGGCATAGAGCGTTTCACCGCCAATCTCGCCGACGCCATGACGCAGAGAGGGCACAGGGTATTTCTGTTCACCTATTCGCCGCCGGGAACGCCCCACAGGTTTGCCCTGAATCCGGGCGTGACTCTGGTTCATTACCCGTTTACAGGCGATCCGGCGCATATCTCCGGCCTGCGCCGGCAAATTCTCGCTTGCGGGCCGGATGTCCTTGTTTCCCCGGCTTCATTCAACAATCACCTGCTCTGGTGCGCGGCCCTGCTGGAAACGGATATTCCCTGGATATTTTCCGAACACAGCGATCCACATCACATAGAGCGCGAAC
>JAISOT010000207.1 GCA_031275465.1 Desulfovibrio sp. | reverse complement strand
TGTTCTTTGCCAAGCCGATGCCGATGGTGGTAATAGTTTTCATTGGGATGGCCTCCTGCAAAGGGTTTATGGTTCCTTATGCATACCCGCTTTAGTCGGGCGGGGCTATCCCATCATCTGAATTCATAGGGAAGCGCTGAACAATGCAATCTCGCAGCGCCGATTTGTCCTGTTGGCATCAATTTTTGAGAACATGTCCGTATGTTGACAGAAATTTCAGCTCGATCCGGCGCTGTCCTTGCCGGCTTGCGCCCGTCCGGCCCTGTAACGGAAGAAAACCAGGATCAAAAGTGCGGCAAAAGTGCCGGCGCCGATAATGTCGGTAATCACGTTTGAATCAATGAGCAGCAGCCCGGTCGCAAAAGCCAGACCCCGCATCGGACGGCTGAGCGGGACGAGCAGCCAACCCACCGTTCCGGCGGCCAGGATGCTCACTCCGCAACAGGCGGTGATAAAGGCGTGTATGATGCCGCCGATGGAGCCGATTCCGATCAGTTCCGGCCCGTAAACAAAAAAAAACGGCACCAGAAACACCACAGCCCCGGTACGCATGGCGCTGAAGCTTGTTTTCCATGGGTCGCAATTGGCAATGGCAGCAGCCGCGAAGGATGCCATGGCCAGGGGCGGCGTGATATTGGACATGGCCGCGCCGTAGAAAATCAGCAGATGCGCCGCCAGGGGCGGAACACCGAGCTTTTCCATGGCCGGGGCCAGGATCACGGCCAAAATAATGTAGATGGCGGATGTCGGCATGCCCATGCCCAAAATGACTGCCACGGCAACGGTAAGAAACAGGGTGACGAACAGCGAGTCGCCGGATACGCTGAGCAGAATGATGCTTAAGCGGTAGCCCAGGCCGGTCAGCTGGATAACGCCCGCGATGATGCCGCCGACGGCGCAGGCGACCACAATGGGGCCGATGAGCTTCGGCGCGGCGCTGAACGCTTCCCAGATGATACGGTGAGTGCGCTTGCGGTTCACGGGGTCAAATACCATTGTACAGGTCACAAGTGAGGCAATGGCCCAGACAGCGGAGATGGCGGGGGTGTATCCGTAGAGCAGGGCCACAGTCAGAATAACCACGGGCAGCAGCAGATAACCGTTCCGTTTCAGGGTTTGCGACATGGGCGGGAACTGCACGGTCTTGTCGGGGATGAGGCGCAGCCGTCTGGCCTCAAAGTCCACCGCCACATAGATGGCAACGTAATACAGAATGGCGGGAAGCGCCGCCGCCTTCATGATCTCGCCATAGGAGACGCCCAGGAATTCAGCCATGATGAAGGCGGCCGCCCCCATGACCGGCGGAGTAATGAGCCCGCCGGTGGAGGCGACGGCTTCCACGCCGGCCGCGAAATGGGCTGGATAGCCGCTTTTTTTCATGGCCGGAATGGTAAATGATCCCGTGGTGACGACATTGGCCGTGGAACTGCCCGAAAGCATGCTCATCAATGCGCTGGAAACCACGGCTGTTTTCGCGGCTCCGCCCACCGATCTGCCGGACAGGCTGTTGGCAAAGTCGCTGAAAAAGGCGCCCGTGCCCGATGCCGCCAGAAAAGCGCCGAACAGCACGAACAGGAAAATAAAATTGGCGCATGTTTGTACGGGAATGCTCCAGATGCCGTCCATTGTCAGGTACATCTGCTCAATAACGCTTTCAAGGGAATAACCCCGATGCCAGAAGGGGTAAGGCAGGTGATTGCCGAACAGCGCATAGATGAGAAACAACACGCAGACGATCACCAGGGGCCAGCCCAATGATCGTCGCGTGGCTTCCAGTATGGTCAGAATCAGCGCAACGCCGCCAATGGCCATGACCGGCGTGAGCGTGTCCACATACAGCATGCGCTCGGATACTGCCGCCGCCTCGACAATCAGATACCCGCAGGAAAAAAGGGCCGCAACGGTGAACACGGTGTTTCCGATCAGGATTCTTTTGGAATCGGACGCGCCATAGTCAAATTTTGCCCAGCACAGCACAAGAAAGGCCAACAAAAGGTGCAGGGGCCGGTGCATTTCCGCAAGCGGCTGCCCAAAGTATCCTGTAAAGACATGATAAGCGGACATGACGACGGCGACTGCCGTGACGCCCCGCCGTATGCCTGTATTGACGCGTCTGTCTGTGTTCATGGCGGCGTCTGCCCGTACACCGCGGCTGCTTCGTGCCGCGGCCGGCAGATGGGGAAAGGATTACTTCAACGCGCCGATTTCACGATAGTATCTGGCTGCGCCCGGATGTAGCGGCACGCCGGGAATCGTGGCGAAGTCCTCGTTCGTCAGCTCCTTGTACGAAGAATGCAGAGCCCTGATTTCATCGCCGTGGGTAACCAGCGTCTTTGTCAGCCAATAAGCGTCCTCTTCCGGCATGTCGGCGCTGACCACGAGCGAAAGTTTGGACAGTACCGTGGGCACATCCACATCCTGACCATTATAGGTGTTGGCGGGGATAACGGCTCTGGCCAGGCCCGGCACTTCGGCAGCCAGTTTTTTATACGCCTCGTCGGAAACCGGGAGCATGCGCAACGGCACGTTGTTGGCCAGTTCGGTAAAAAATCCGGCCGGAAAGCTGCCCAGGGAAACCATACCACCGGTGTGGCGGTCCTTCATCTGGTCAATCTGCACATCAAGGCTGCCGCGGGACAGATTCAGATCGTTGTCTCCCATGCCGTACGCTTTGAGCACCCGGCTGAAGACTTCCGCGGTAATCGCGCCCTTGGGCTGCGTCACAAACTTCTTTCCGGCCAGATCCCTGATCGTCATGATGTTGTCGGCCTTGGGCGTAGCGATCTGCAGATAACTTGGAGCAAGCCCGAGTATGGAGGTCACGTTGGTGATTTTCTCCCTGAATGGGGGAACGCCGTTCTGAGCCAGGGAAACTGCGGCCGTCAGCGTGAAGCCGATTTCGCCTTTTCCGTTGACCACGTTGACGATGTTGGAAACGGCGGCACCGAGCTCCGCGTTGGCGTTGACGTCGTAGCTTGCGAATATTTTTGCCATGCCTGCGCCGATGGCGTACCAGGTGCTGCCAGCGAGGCTGGTAAAGATCGTCACCTGCTTCGGTTTGGCCTGAACCGAAGCGGCAAAGGCCATTGTCGCCAGCAAAACAAGACACGGAATGCCGAACAGGAATTTTTTCCTCATCTTCGCCTCGCTGTGAGTTATATGTCCGATATATCGTGCTTCATCCAAACATACCGCGGCGATGGCCTGCCGGCAGTTTCAAACAGAGCGGTTGCGCCGTTTCGCAGGCTGACCGTCTTGTTTTCCGCCCATACGAAGGCCGCCCTGGCAGGCGCTGAATCATACAACGAAAAGTTTTTGTTCAAGCTTGGTCAGATATTCGGCCCCATCCTCTCTGACCACCACGATATCTTCAATCTGCAGGCCGGCGAATCCGGGTTCGTAATAGGGAGTTTCAATACAAAGAACCATACCGGGCGAAAGAATAGTGGCATCGTTCGGAGTAATCTGGGGCAGGTCATAGCCCTCTATGCCGTTGCCATGGCCGCAGTGGTTTCGCTCATAATGCGGTATGCCGGAAGCGCGAATCGTTGTCACGCCCAGCCGGAAAAGATTCGAAACCGCAACGCCCGGTCGCATGGCCTCAATAATGGCTCTTTCTCCAGTCGCGATGGCATTGTGGTACAGTCGGGTTTTTGCGTCTGGCTGGCCCAGCACGGCCGTCCGCGCGAGATCGGCGTGGTAGCAGTCAACGATGCAACCCACGTCAAAGCGCACCACGTCGCCCGTGCGGATGACGCGGTCTTTGGCCCTGACTCCGGGATAGGCCCCGCGCGGTCCGGACCCGATGCAGTCAAGGCTTTGCAGCCCGCCCCGTCGTGCGACCCCGGTGTTGTAAGCCAACGCGACCTCGCTTTCCTTTACCCCGTCCGTAATGACGCCAATGGCGTCCATCAGGGCCTCCTCGGTCACGGACACGGCTCTGCGGATGCGCACGATTTCAGCTTCCGTCTTCACGATTCTGATCTGCCGGAAAAGGTCATATGCTGGCATATGGGACAGCCTGGGCAGTTTTTTTTTCAACGGTTCGCACAACCCGACAACATCGTTGCCCTGGTCAATGCCGATTTTGGCCGAGGACAGCCCGCGTTCGGCAAGGCATCCGGCAAGGGCCTCCACGGCGTCGGAGTACGAGGGCGAAGCATCAAGAACGTCAATCAGGCTGCGGGTTTCTTTATCGGCCTTGCCAATGCTGTCCATGCAGTAGAAAAAATTTCCATAGACATGAAACCGGCTGACCCAAGTCTGCCCAAGCACGGCCGCGTCGGCCAGACCGCGGGGAATAATCAGATCGGCCTTCAAATCGTCACGGGTGATGACCGCGAACACCTGGCGAACCCTGTGGCGCAGGCTGGTGAGCACCCAGAATCCTGTCAGGTACGCGACATTTTCCGGAGTTGTGGCCACCAGAGCATCAAGGCCGCTGTTTTCCATCACCGCTATGGCGCGCTCGTCGTTGATCAGCATGACACTCCACGCATCACGTTGGGGATTGACAGTCGGATTGTTATGTGCGATATTCACACATAACGTGTGCATAAAGCATGTTATTCGCTGTTGTATCCGTTGTCAATCGTAATGAGCAGGTCACAACGGGACAAAAGTCCTGCGGGAGTTGAGTTTGTGACAACGCCTGAAGCGGAAAAATCTTTTCTCAATTCCCTTGCCAGAGGGCTTGAGGTGATCGTTGTCATGGGCAGGCACGACAGCCTCAGCATATCGGAACTGGCAGGCATCACCGGCATGAACCGCTGGCAGGTCCGCAGGATCGTTCTGACTCTGGAAGCTCTGGGCTATGTAGGCCGTGAAGGCCGCAGACTGCGTCTGCGGCCCAAAGTGCTTGATCTCGGATACGCATTCATGTTTTCCATGGATTTATGGAAAATCGCCGCCCCGCTCATCGTCGCCCTTGTGGACGAGGTTCAGCTGACCTGTACCATGTCCGTGCTTGAAGGACATGATATCGTGTACCTTGCCCGCCGCACTGCCAGCGCGCCGTCGGTGCGTCTTCCGCTTCAGGTCGGCTCGCGGGTTCCGGCCCATTGTACCGCCAGCGGCCGGGTGCTGCTGTGCGAAAAATCGCCCGAAGAGCTGAGCGCCTGGCTCGCCGCCGCCCCTCTGGCCAAAGTCACCGCGCTGACGGAAACCGATCCCGCCGCGTTGCGGCGGCATATCAAGAAAACGCGACGTGAAGGTTGGTGCCGGGTGGATAATGAGCTTGCCGCCGGCAGTTGCGCCATTGCTCTGCCGGTTCGTGATTGTTCCGGCAAGATCATGGCCGCCATCAGCCTGTCCGGCATGGACCATGATTTGCGGTTTCCCAGAGTGCTGGACGCTCTGCGCGAAACGGCCAACAGGATAGAATCCGTCATGCATCAATCGTGAGACGCGGAAGCGCGCTGTAAAAAGAGGAGCCTTGGAAAGGGCTCGACAGGTATCGGTTTATATTTGGAAAACCATCAAGGCCGTAACCACGTTAAAGAAATGAGGTCAAACGATGCGACGGTATATTGATTCTATCCTCAGCGCCGTGGGCAACACCCCGCTGCTGCGCCTGGGCGCGCTTTCCGACGAGGCGGATGCAAACATCTATCTCAAGATCGAATACCTGAACCCTTCCGGCAGCCTTAAGGATCGCATTGCCGTCCGGATGATAGAAGATGCGGAAAAAGAAGGCAAATTGGCCCCGGGGTATACCATTGTGGAAAGTTCCACCGGCAACACCGGTACCGCGCTTTCCTTTGTGGGTGCCTTGAAGGGATACAAGGTTCTGATCTATGAAACAACGCCCGGCAGAGTAGGAGCCGAAAAAGTCAAGATCATGACCGGGTACGGCGCGGAAGTCCGTTCCTTGCCGCCGGAGGATACGGATCACACGGATAAAGCCGTGTTTGGCTATAAGGTGGAAATGCCAGGCCGGCAGAAGTGCCTGGAACTGGAACGGCAAAACCCCGCCGTCTGGTGGGCCCGCCAGTTTTCCAACCCTTCCAATGCGGCCGCCCAAGCGGATATGGCGCGGGAAATTCTGACCCAGTTGCCCGAAGGTACTGTGGTAGGCGGTTTTGCCGCGTCCATAGGAACCGGCGGAACCCTGCGCGGCTGTGGCGAGACGCTCCGCGCTCATAATCCGGGCTGCCTGCTCTACGGGGTGGTACCGTCCACCGCCAAAAAAGACCTTGAGATGGGAAAACGCATGGAATCCACCCCCGTTCACGGCGGCCTGCTGGCGGATATGGTCAATGAAGGCTTCATGAACCAACTGATAAGAATCAAGAATGAGGACGCAGTGACCATGACCCGGCGTTTACGCCGTGAAGAGGGTTTGTTCGCTGGGGTTTCCACCGGTGCCAACGTGCTGGCCGCCATGCGGCTGTGCCGGGATCTCGGCAAAGGCAGCACGGTTGTGACCATTGCCCCGGATAACGCGGACCGCTACTTCACCGCGGAGCGTTATGTGACGTGATCAGGAGCCTGTCTGCAACGTATCGTTCGTAATGATGCGCAAGTTTTTTGCTTCAGGCCGGATGAAAAAGATACTTGCCAGACGGGAAAGAATCCTTATATAAATGCTGGGAAACAACCATTACATTATACCCATTCAGGAGGAAATATGTCCCCAGATATTCGTACCATAGCCCAAAGCGGCGTTAGCGCTGTTTCCGTTTACATGCGTCAGGTCTACCTGTGGATGACGGCCGGTCTTGCCGTCACGGCGGCCGTGGCCTACGCCGTTGCCGGTTCCGCCGGCCTGCAGCAGGTCATTCTGGGCAACGCCATCGTCATGATAGCCCTTGTCATCGCGCAGTTAGGCCTTGTCATCGCCCTGTCCGCCGCGGTGCACAAAATGTCCGCCTCCACGGCCACCGGGCTTTTTTTGCTGTATTCCGTGCTTACCGGCGCCATGCTCTCCTCGGTTTTTGTGATTTACCCTGTCGCCTCCATCTCCAACGCCTTTCTGGTCACGGCGGGCACCTTCCTGGCCATGTCTGTTTACGGCACGGTGACCAAGCGCGACCTCACCGCCTTCGGCTCTTTTCTCACCATGGGGCTTTTCGGGCTGATCATTGCCATGCTGGTCAATTTTTTCCTCAAAAGCGGCATGATGGATTTTATCATCAGTTGCCTGGGCGTGCTGATCTTCACGGGTCTCACCGCCTATGACACGCAGAAGATCCGCAATTTCGGTCTGGGCGCTCCTTTGGAAGACGGCACGGCCATGCGGCGCGGCGCCATACTGGGAGCATTGACTCTTTATCTTGACTTCATCAACCTTTTCCTCATGATGCTGCGCTTTTTTGGCGCCAGCCGCGACTGATCAGGGTTATTCCGCCTCCTTAAAAAACGCGCCCGGTCCGTCCGCCCTGCAGCAGGGGCGGACGGACCGTTGTTTCGGTATTGCCTTCCTGCGGCGGGGCGGGATATGGTCCATATAATGATGACCGAGCGGGAGCCTCTGCCCTCTTTTCACGCCGACAACGGAACCCTGCCTGGAGAGCGGGGCTGATGGGCCTGCTTTCCGCCCGGCAGCGCATGGGAGCGGCGGCCCTGCTGCTGGCCGGCAGCGCCATTCTTTCCCGCCTCATGGGCCTTACGCGGGACAAGGTCATCTCCTGGCAGTTCGGCGCGGGCGCTGAGGCGGACATGTATTTCGCGGCCTTTGTGGTGCCGGACTGCATCAATTATCTGCTGGCCGGCGGTTTTATGTCCATCACCATCATCCCCCTGCTGGCCCGGCGTTTTCAGGAGGACGCGGCAGACGCCTGGCGCCTTTTCTCCTGCGTTTTTCACTGGATGCTCGTGGCCGCAGGCCTGCTCACCCTGCTTTGCATGTTTTTCGCCGAACCCATGGCCCGTCTGGTTGCCCCCGGTTTCACGCCGGCCCGGTGCGGGCGGCTGGCTTTCTTCATGCGCCTTGTCCTGCCGGCGCAGGTATTTTTTCTTTGCGGAGCCTGTTTCACGGCCCTGCTGTACCTGCGGCGGCAGTTCGGCGCGCCCGCCCTGACGCCCCTTGTCTACAACGGCTGCATCATCGCGACGGGCCTGCTTCTGCCGGCGGCCGCGGGAGCGGCCGGCATTTCCGTGCAGGGCATGACGGGCTATTGCATCGGCGTGACCCTCGGCGCGGCGCTGGGCGCTTTTTTCCTCCCCTGGCGCGTAGCGGCGCGGGAGGAACTGCATCTTCAGCCCGTCTGGCGGCACAGGCTCATGGGCCGTTTTCTGCTCACAGCCCTGCCGCTCATGCTGGGGCAGACCATCGTCATGCTGGATGAGCAACTCCTGCGCGTGTTCGGCAGCCTTGCCGGAGACGGCGCGGTGAGCCTGCTCAACTATGCGCGCCGCATCGCCCAAGTTCCGGTGGGACTTGTGGGGCAGGCGGCGGCAGCGGCTTCCTATCCTTTTCTGGTAAGCCTGCTCGCCAAAGGAGATGAAGCCCGTTTCAACGGGACTCTGCGTTCGGCCCTGCTGACGGGGCTGAGTTTGATCATCCCCTGCTCTCTCTGCATGGCGGCCTGCGCCTGGCCGCTGCTCGGCGCGATATTCCAGGGCGGGCGCTTCAGCGCGGCGGAAACGCTGGCCGCGACGCCGCTGACGCAGATCATGCTGGCCACCGGGCCTTTCTGGCTTGTGTACATGGTGCTGGTTCGCGGATATTACGCCCGGGGGGATACGCTCACGCCCGCTGTCACCGGTACGGCGATGACCCTGCTGTGTCTGCCCGTCTACTATTTTTGGGCCGCGCCGGCCGGCGCGGCAGGCATTGCCGCGCTTTCCGCCCTGAGCGTAAGCCTGTACGCAGTCTGGCTTGCGGGAATATGGCTGCGCCGTCATGGGCATGGAGCGTTTGAGGGGTTTTGCCGGTCCGGCCTGCGCGCCCTTGCCTGCTCATTGCCGGGCGCGGCCGTGGCCTGGTATGTCTGCCAGATCTGCATGGAGAAAATCTCCCTGCACCCCGTAATGACCTCCTGCCTGGCTCTGGCGGCCGGGGTCATTTCTTTCGCTTTGATTTTTGTGCCGCTCTCCCGTCTTTTTGCCCCTGCGATACTGGAGCCTGTTTTTCGTCGCCTGCGCGCAACACCCGAAAAAAACGGACAGGCGCGGTGATTCTGCCGGGCCGTCCGCATTGGGGCAGGCAAGGACGCCGGGCGGGGAGGGCAATATATCCCGCGTTACCGATCGCCGTCAAAAGCGCGCACAATATCCCCGGCGTCCATATCCGGCCGCAGGGGCAGCAGGGAAAGCCGCCTGAAGTCCTCCGCGCTGTCCACGTCCAGTTTGAGTTCCGGCCGGCGAAGCCACGGCTCTTCCGGGTCAAAGGTGGAAATGCGGAACATTTCCGCATTGTCCCAGATGTAATTGAGGCAGTGCTCGCGCTGTGAGGGCAGGGTGGCCCTGTCTTCCAGCTCTTCCAGCAGTTCGCGGGAGAGGACTTCCGCTCCGAGGCCGTCCGGCCAGAGATTGCCGCGCGGTATGTGGTTGTAGGCGTAATCGCAGGCGGTATGCGCGTAGTGGGCGAGCAGGCGGTCAACGGCCTCTCCCCAGACGAGGGGATTGTCCGCGCACACGCGCACCACGGTTGCCGCGTCCGCCGCCCCGGCCGCCAGCGCCATGCGCGCCAGCACGTCGTCTTCCGGGCCTGTGGCGCAGGGCACGCCGTGACGGCGCAGGTGCTCAAGCAGAATAACGTCGCGCTCCGTGTCCGGCACGGCAACCATGATGCCGTCCAGTTTCGCGGCGCGCGCGAGCCGCCGCGTCACCCAGTCGATGAGGGGGAGATCCCGCAGACAGAGCAGGGATTTCATGGGCAGGCGGCTGGAACCGAGGCGCGCCTGCACAAGGGCCACGGTTTTGCCGGAGGATTTTTTCGTCATGTCCGCATCCGGCGTCGCCGGCCCGCAGGGGCGGATTCCGCGAAAGGCCGAAATGCCCTTTCAGCGGACCGCCGGCGGCGGCAACGCGTAACCATTTTCAATTTTGCAGCTTCTCCAGCATCAGGCCCACCACCCGGGCCTTGTTGCCGGTAAAGTCCAGCTTGGCCTGCCGCTCGAAAAAACGCGCGCGGCGCGGATATTTGAGCATGGTCAGAAAAACGTTGCGTATTTTGGCGTCGCTTATCCTGCTCATGACGCCCAGAAAGGCGAAGCCGTTGCGCGGTCTGGCGAAGGCATGCCTTGCTTCCCGCCCGTGATGAGCCGCCACGATGGCGGGCACGCGCATGTGCGCCAGTTCGTAGACCGTGCGGCCGGCCGAGCAGACGGCCAGATCGGCTCCCTCCATCATGCGGCTCATGACGTTTGTGGCCCAGGTGAATTCCACCAGAGGGTTGGCGAGTTTTTTCAGATGCTCCTCCATGGCCTGCCTGTGGCCATAGCCCGGCCCAGCCACAAGGCGGACGGCGATGTCGCGGGCGCGGCACACCGGCTCAATGATGTCCAGCGCGCGACGCGAAAAATCCTGCGAATCCGTGCCGCCGAAAGTGACGAGCACGGTTTTCACGCAAGGCCTCAGGGCGTTGCGCTCCGCGCCCACAAATTCGTCGCGCAGGCAGAAATATTCCGGCCCGCTGCGCAGGCGTCCCGTGTTTCCGTCACCCTCGTACAGGGCATTGATCACCACATCCGCCATTTCCGCGCCCGGACCCTCGTCCTCAAAGTTGACGCAGCGCGTCCCGGCAGCCACGAGAGCGGCCATATAGGGCACATCCGTGTTCAGGATGTCGTTGACGACCATGTCCGGCCTGAGGGAGAGCACGGTATCCGCCAGCGGTTCGGGACCCTGGCGCACTATCTTGTAATCTTTCCGGGCTATGCTTTCCACCGCCAGTTCGCTTTGCCGCGTGCAGACAAAGGATATTTTGTGGCTGGAGATTTCATGGGCCAGCATGAGGGCGCGGAAAACGTGCCCCATGCCTATGGCGGGATAGCCCGCCACTACAAAGACGATGTGCCGCCGCAGAAGCAGGCGTTCGCATATCCACCAGTCCTGGTAGCTCTGTATTTCAATGGCCCGTTCGTTGAGAAAATAGGGAATGATTTTGCGGCAGGAGCCGTTTTCCGCCGTGAGCAGAGCAAGACGGAGGATGATGAGGGCGCGGCTTTCCACCAGAAATTGGTCTTCCCTGTCGCCCAGCAGTCCCTCCAGCGTGTCGCCGCGCACGTTCCAGATGCGCTGGCGAACGCTTTTGACCGTGATCAGGCTGTCGGCTTCGGCCTCGCGGTATTTTTTCCAGGCGTCCTCCATATCGGCCCAGGTCAAAAGCGGGCAGGAGGCCCGCAGGATGCAGCAATGCCCGTAGCGGGAGGCGAGTTCCGCGAGGGCGTCGCGCAGTTCCGCCACGATGTCCAGGCTCTTGAGGCGCAAATCGCTGTTGCGGCGGCATTCCACGCCCATGCGCCCGCAGATGGTCTCTATTTCCTGACTGTCGGTGACGACAAAAACATCTTCACCGGGCGCGAAAGCGCGCGCGGTATGGATGGACCGTTCGATCAGGGTGACGCCGGCCAGCCGTTTGACAAGCTGATCCGGTATGACCGCGTTCTTTTTGACCGCCGGTATGACGACGCAGCGTTCTTTCACGGCAGGGCCTTCAGCGCAGGGAAGCCAGCGCTTCCCGCGTCGCCGCGAGCATGTATTCCAGGTCGGCGTCGCTCAGCCAGTGCTGAAAGGGAAAGGACACCATGCTGTCGAAAAAGGCGTCGCCGTTGGGGCAGTTGGCCTCGCCAAAACCGAGACGCCGGTAAAAATCGTAACGGTCGAGGGGGATGTACTGCACAACGCATTTCACGCCTTTTTCGTGCATGCCCCGCATGAAGTCATCCCGCATTTGCGGCCCCGCGGTTACGCGCGCGGCCAGCAGATGGTAGTTGTGCCGGCGGTCGGCCACACGATGAAATTCCAGTTCCGGACAATCGGCCAGCGCGTCTATGAAATAAAGCGCCCGGACCCGTTTTTCGTCGTTGATTTTGTCGATGCGCTCCAGCATTTTCGCGCCCAGAGCGCACTCCACCTCGCCCAGGCAGTAATTGCTGGGCATAAGCGGTTCATCGTTCAGCATGGGCATATCCACATTGCCCATGGCCGGCTTCCAGTAGTCGCGTCTTGCAAAGGCGTAGGCGCAGTGCCCGTTGTGGCGCAGGGCGGGGATGACGGCAGCGGTCGCCGGGTCTTTGACGTAAAGCATGCCCCCTTCGCCCAGAGTGGTGAGGTTTTTGTGCGAGTGAAAAGAAAAAATGCCCATGTCGCCGAAACTGCCCGCCTTTCGTCCGGCCACCTCAGCGCCGATGGCCTGCGCCGCGTCCTCTATGAGAATGAGCCCGCGTTTCCGGCACAGGGCGGCTATTTCCGGCATATCGGCCACATACCCGTACAGGTGCACCACAACCACGGCCCTGGCGCGGGGGGTGACGGCTTTTTCCACGGTTTCCGCCGTCACCACGCGGGTGCGCAAATCCACATCGGCCCATGCCGGACGCGCGCCTTTTTTGAGATAGGGATAGGCCGAGGCCGTGAACGTGTGGGCCGGGATGACTATTTCGTCTCCCTGCCTGAAACGGCAGATCTGGGCGGACATTTCCAGCGCCGCGCAGCCGTTTGCGACGGTAAAGCAGCTTCCTTCGGGCACATTCTGGTATTTGGCGAATTTGCGTTCAAACTCGTCGCGGTAATGTCCCTGGGTGAGCGGATCGGCGTTGCGCATGGCCTCCACGGCCACGGCGATTTCTTCCTCGGTGTAACGTATGGAGCGGCCGCTGAAATTGACTTTGATATCCACGAAATTTTCTCCGGAATTTTCTCCGACAGGCTGACGGGATGCGGCCATGCTGGAAAAGACGGCCGCGTCCGCTACATCCGTTGGAAGCGCCCGATGAGGTTTTCTCTGGTAAGGATTTTTCTGTAGTCCGGCCCGAGGCGGTTGACCAGCGGTTTCTCGTGCACAATGCTCGCCTCGTACAGCGCCTCGTACTGCGCCTCCGTAAGGTTTTGGCAGATGCCCCGGGGCAGGTCGATTGCCTGACGCCCGATCATGGTCATGAAATCCCTGTATTCATCCGGGTAGAGGTCTTCCTGCACCGAGAGGGAGTAGCAGTTGGCGATGCCGTGCGGCATGTGCAGCACCATGCTCAGCCCGGCGGAAAGGGGATGCACCGTGCCCACGAAACCGGCCGCCATGCCGCCCATGAAGGAGGCTATCATCATGGTTTCGCGGTTTTTCTCGCTCATCATGTCTTCGGAGAGAAAGATCGCCTTGCACAAATCCATGGCCTTGGCGGCCAGGGCGTCCACCACGACATTGCGATAACAGCCCGAAAGACTTTCAAAACAATGCATCCAGGTGTCAATGCCCGTATAGAAATACTGGTTGCGGGGCACGCTCGCCGTAAGGTCGGGATCCAGCAGCACCTGGTCAAACATGCTGTGATCGCTGTTCATGCCCAGTTTGATGTTTTTTTCCTCGTTGCACACAATGCCGGTGCGCGAGGTTTCCGAACCGGTGCCGGCAAGGGTGGGAACCGCTATTTTGTAGGGCGCGGGTTTCCCGACAAGATCCCATCCCTGATAGTCCTCGGCCTTGCCGGGATTGGCAAGGAGATTGCCCACGCACTTGCAGGTATCCATGGTTGATCCGCCGCCCAGGGCAAGCAGGGCGCAGGGCGCGCGCCCGTCCAGAAAGGCCTTGACGTCGGCGGCGCAGGCGTCCACGCTCCGTGTTGTCGGCTCGCTTGTGGTGTCGACATAGAGAACCATGTCGCGGCTTTCCAGGGGCAGGCGGGAGAGTATGTCCGTGCTGTTGAAATAGTGGTCGATGAGAAAAACCGCCGGGCTTTGCGGCTGCGCGCCGCGCAGCGGGCGCAGAATGTCGCCGAGCTGAGCCAGAGCGCCTTTGCCTACCATGTAGTGGCCCACGTTTTTCGCATTGCGGTACATATGGCTCCTCAACATTTGTTACGAGATGCGCTCTTTCCAGGCGGTGACTGTGTTTTTGAGCAGCAGGGCGATGGTCATGGGGCCGACGCCGCCCGGCACCGGCGTTATGGCCGAAGCCCTGCATTTCACGCTTTCAAAGTCCGCGTCGCCCTTCAGCCCCTGTGGAGTGCGGCTGATGCCCACATCAATCACCACAGCGCCTTCCTTCACCATCCCGGCCGTGACAAAGCCGGGCCGGCCCACGGCCAGAAAAAGAAAATCCGCCGCCCGACATTCCGCCGCCAGATCCGCCGTGCGGGAATGGCACACCGTGACCGTGGCGTCGGCGTAGGGGCCCGGGCGGGAGAGCAGCATGGCCAGCGGCTTGCCCACAATGTTTGAACGCCCGACGATCACGGCTTTTTTGCCGGCGGGCGAGAGATCATAACATCTCAGAAGCTCCATGACGCCGGCTGGCGTGCAGGGAGGGAAACCCGGCAGTCCGATGGAGAGCCTGCCCACATTTTCCGGGTGAAAGCCGTCCACGTCCTTGGCGGGGTCAATGGCCAACAGGCAGGCCTGGGCGTCCAGATGCGGCGGCAGGGGAAGCTGGAGCAGTATGCCGTCCACATCGGCGCGGGCATTGCACTCCCTGATCAGGGCGAGCAGTTTCCCCTGACATGTCCCGGCGGGCAGGCGGTAAGCGAAGGAGTTTATGCCCGCCGCCGAGCAGGCTTTTTCCTTGTTGCGCACATAGACCTGCGAGGCGGGATCGTCCCCCACAAGGACAACAGCCAGCCCCGGCGGCCGGCGGCCGCCGGCCACGCCTGCGGCCACTTCGGCCGCCAGGGCTTCCCGCAGGGCCAGGGCCGTCTTTTTGCCGTCAATAATGACCATTTTCCGGGCCGGGGCGGAGCAGCGCGGCTTCCCCCGGTTCTCCGCTATTTTTTCACTGTGTAGTATTCCGACAGCAGTGGACCGAAAAATTCCGCCGCGGCGCCGAGTTCCTCTTCAATGCGCAACAGCTGGTTGTATTTCGCCATGCGCTCCGATCGGCAGAGGGAGCCGGTCTTGATCTGTCCGGCATTCACGCCCACCGCGAGATCGGCGATGAAACTGTCCTCCGTTTCGCCGGAGCGGTGCGAAATCACCGTGGTGTAGGCCGCTTCCTTGGCCATTTCAATGGTGTCCAGCGTTTCGGTGACAGTGCCTATCTGGTTGAGCTTGATGAGAATGGAATTGGCCACGCCCTGGGCGATGCCTTCAGACAGTATGGCGGGATTGGTCACAAAAATGTCGTCGCCCACAAGCTGCACGTTTTCGCCGAGGGTGCCCGTGAGCATGCCCCAGCCGTCCCAGTCGCCCTCGGCCATGCCGTCCTCAATGGAAATAAGCGGGTATTTGCGCGTGAATTCCGCAAGCCATTCCGCCATTTCCGCATTGGTAAAACTCAGTTTTTCGCCGGCGAGCGCGTATTTGCCGTCCTTGAAAAATTCCGAGGCGGCCGCGTCTATGGCAAGCACCACTTCCGTGCCCGGGTTGTACCCCGCCTCCTCAACAGCCTTCACGATGTATCTGAACGCCTCGTCGTGGGTTTTGAGGTTGGGGGCGAAGCCGCCTTCGTCGCCCACGCTGGTCGCATGTCCGTCCTTGGAGAGCAGACTTTTGAGCGTGTGGAAAATTTCCGCCCCCATGCGCAGCGCGTCGCGGAAAGATTCCGCGCCGATCGGCATGATCATGAATTCCTGGATGTCCAGGTTATTGGGGGCGTGCGCGCCGCCGTTGATGATGTTCATCATGGGCGCGGGCAGCACCTTGGCGTTGACGCCGCCCAGGTATTTGTACAGCGGCAGGCCGAGAAAGGTCGCCGCCGCCCTGGCGCAGGCCATGGAAACGCCGAGCATGGCGTTGGCTCCCAGGCGGGATTTGTTGTCCGTGCCGTCCAGATCAATGAGGGTATTGTCAATCTGCACCTGACGCAGCGCGTCAAGGCCCGTCACGGCATCGGCTATTTCCGTGTTGACGCGCTCCACGGCCTTTGTCACGCCTTTGCCGCCGTAGCGCTTTTTATCCCCGTCGCGCATTTCCAGGGCCTCGCGCGTGCCGGTGGATGCCCCTGAAGGCACGGCGGCGCGGGCGCTGATGCCCGATTCCAGCGTCACCTCCACTTCCACGGTGGGATTGCCGCGGGAATCCAGAATTTCGCGGCCAAGTACAGTAGCGACAGTGCTCATGACAATAGCTCCTTTGTGCGCGGGGTTGAGTTGGATGGATATGCCTTTTTCGCAGGATACAGGATTTTGCCGGAGTTGTCATCTCCGGTCCCGGCCGCGCTATCCGGCTTTATAGTACAGGCGGCGCAAGCCTTCTAGCACGAGATCGGGCAGCACCTGATCGAAGACGCCGCTCAGGCGGGCAATGGCCGGGGCAAAGCCTCCGGTGCCGAGCACGGGGCAGGGTTTGGGCAGGCCGCGCGCAAGTTTGGCCGCAAGGCCTTCCACCATGCAGACAAAGCCGAACACCAGCCCGTGGCGCAGGCTCGTGGCCGTGTCTCTGCCGGGGGCGGGTTCCGTTGCCCTGACGTCCAGGTCAACCCTCGGCAGTTTGGCCGTTTCGCGCGAAAGGGCGTTCATGGCCGTGAGCGGTCCGGGAAAAATCAGCCCTCCCAGGTACTCGTCGGCCCGCAGGCAGTCAAAGGTGACGGCCGTGCCGAAATCCACCACGATCAGGGCGGGGGCGTCCGGGCATATTCCCCGCGCGGCATGGGCGCCCACAAGCCTGTCGGCCCCTACCTCCTCCGGCCGGTTGTAGAGGTTTTTCAGGGGAACGGGCAGATCCTTCAGGGCGAAGTACAGGGGCTTTGCCACATAGCGGTCCAGCGCCTCCCTGAGCAGAGGGTCAAAACCCGGCACGACGGAGGATGCCGCGCAGGCGACAAGGGCGTTTGCGTCCACGCAGGCGTGACGCAGAAGGGCAAGCAGGGTAAGGCCGAGACTGTCCGCCGTTTGCGCGGTGTCGGCAGGAAGGCTGTAAGAGGCCAATACCCCGTTTTTGTCGGCCAGGCCGAGTTTGACCGAGGTGTTGCCTATATCGAAAAGAAGAAGTTCCGGCCGCATGCGCGTTTTGCTCAGATCAGTTCTTCCGGCCCGACGGGGACAATGCCGTTTTTGTCCAGAACAGCCGTGGCGGCGGCGTTGTCCTCCACGCGGAAGACCACATAGGCGCCGCCGCTTTTGCGTGTGACAAAGGCGTAGAGGTATTCGACATTGATGCCGGCCCCGGCTATGACGCGCAGAATTTTGCTGAGGCTGCCCGGCGTGTCGGCAAGGCTTACGGCCAGCACCTGGGTAAGGGATACCGTGAAGCCCGCTTCGCGCAGGACGGCGAGGGCTCTGTCCGCCTCGCTGACAATAAGGCGCAGCACGCCGAATTCCGCCGTGTCGCCTATGGAGAGGGCGCGCAGGTCAATGCCGGCCTCGCCCAGGGCTTCGGTAATTTCCAGCAGATGGCCGGGCTTGTTTTCCACAAAGACGGAGAGTTGATCAACGGTCACGGCGCACCCCCTCAGATTTTGCGCTTGTCGATAACGCGCACGGCCTTGCCTTCGCTTCTGGCGATGGAGCGCGGAGCCACCAGCGACACTCTGGGCGAGATGCCCAGCATGGAGCGCATGGCCCTCACCAGCTTTTTTTCCTGCTGGGCCACCTGTCTGACTGTATCCGAAAACATTTCCGGCGTCAGCTCCACCTGCACCTCAAAGGTGTCGGTATGGTTGACCCTGTCCACCACAATGAGATAGTTGGGCGAATAGCCCTCCTGAAGGAGCACGGTCTCTATCTGCGAAGGGAAGACGTTGACGCCGCGGATAATGAGCATGTCGTCCGTGCGCCCCATGAGCTTGGCCATTTTGACGAGCGTTCTGCCGCAGGAGCAGGGCTTGCGGCTCAGCGCGCAGATATCCCGCGTGCGGTAACGCAGGACGGGAAAGGCCTCCTTGGCTATGGTTGTGAACACAAGCTCGCCCCTGGCCCCCTCCGGCAGCGTTTCTCCCGTGTCCGGATCAATGATTTCCGGGATGAAATAGTCCTCGTTGACATGCATGCCGGTTTGCTCGGCGCATTCAAAGGACACGCCCGGTCCGGCGATTTCCGTCAGGCCGTAAATGTCGTAGGCCCTGATGCCCAACTTGGCCTCAATATCCCGCCGCATTTCCTCGCTCCAGGCTTCCGCGCCGAAAATGCCGGCCTTCAGGCGGATTTTGTCCCGCAAGCCTTTGGCGATGATGGATTCCGCCAGATAAGCCGCGTAGGAGGGCGTACAGCACAGGATTGTGGATCCCAGATCACACATGAACTGTATCTGCCGCTCCGTATTGCCCGAGGACATGGGCAGCGTCATTGATCCCAGCATGTGGGATCCGCCGTTCAGGCCCGGCCCGCCTGTGAAAAGACCGTAGCCGTAGCATACGTGAACCACGTCGTCCCTTGTGCCGCCCGCCGCCACAATGGCGCGGGCGCAGCACTCGTCCCATTTGTCGATGTCGTTCTGGGTGTAGAAGGCAACCACGCGCTTGCCGGTCGTGCCGCTTGTGGACTGTATGCGCACCACCTCGCTTTTCGGCACGGCGAGCAGCTTGTAGGGATAGGCTTCCCGCAGGTCGTCCTTGGTCAGAAAGGGCAGTTTCGGCAGGTCGTCCACCGTGCGCACATCCGCCGGCGTGACGCCTTTTTTGTCCATCGTTTCACGGTAATGGGGCACGGAGACATAGGCGCGCCTGACGGCCTGCGCCAGCCGTTCAGACTGCAGGGCGCGCATTTTCTTGTACGGCGCGCATTCAATATCCGGTGTAAAGTAGCTCATCGCAGCTCCCGGGGTGGTTGCGGGCGCGTCCTCTTGCCGCGCCCGGACCCATAACTAGCCCGCCGCCGCGGAACATGTCAACCGGATTATGGAAACCCCGGCACAGGGTCGCGCGGCAAAAGATTTTTTTCTTGTGCATGCCCTGCCTTTCTGATAGTTTGTGTTGCCCTTTTGGGGAATTTTGCATCTGGAGGCCTTGGAATATGGCACAAACGGAAACCGCGCACGATGACATCAACTTCGAAAGCGCCCTGGAAAATTATCTCAACCCCGACTTCGGCGATCTGGAGGAAGGTTCCATCGTCAAGGGAGAAATTGTCCGCATTGACGACGACGCCGTGCTCGTCGACGTGAACTTCAAGTCCGAAGGGCAGATCCCGACGGCGGAATTCCGCGACGCCGCGGGCGACATCGCCGTCGGGGTAGGCGACAAGGTGGACGTGTATGTTCAGAAGAAAAACGAGCAGGACGGCACGATCACCCTCTCCTTTGAAAAGGCCAAGCGCATGCAGGTCTTTGACCAGCTTGAGGATGTGCTGGAAAACAACAGCGTCATCAAGGGGCTTATCATGCGCCGCATCAAGGGCGGCTATACAGTTGACATCAGCGGCGTGGAAGCCTTTCTGCCCGGTTCCCACGTGGATTTGCGCCCCGTGCCGGACATGGACGCGCTCGTCAACCAGGAATTTGAATTCCGCGTGCTCAAAATCAACCGCCGCCGGAGCAATGTCATAGTTTCCCGCCGCGTTCTGCTTGAAGAGGAGAGGGATTCGAAGCGGCAGGATCTGCTGCGCACCCTGGAGGAAGGCCAGACCGTCGTGGGCAGGGCCAAGAATATCACGGAATACGGCGTCTTTGTGGATCTTGGCGGCCTGGACGGCCTTTTGCACATCACCGACATAAGCTGGAAACGCATACGCCATCCCAAGGAAGTCATCTCCGTGGGGCAGGAACTCTCCCTGAAAATCCTCTCCTTCGACAAGGAGAACAGCAAGGTTTCCCTGGGCCTGAAACAGCTTGTGCCTGATCCCTGGCAGGACATTTCCACCCGTTTTGCCGAGGGAACCCGTTGCTCGGGCAAAGTCACCAATCTGGTGGATTACGGCGTTTTTGTGGAGCTGGAGCCGGGCGTCGAGGGTCTGGTGCACATTTCCGAAATGTCCTGGACGCGCAAGCTCCGCCATCCTTCCCAAATGGTCCACCCCGGCGATGAGGTTGACGTGGTTGTTCTGGGCGTGGACGCCGACAAGAAACGCATCAGCCTGGGCATGAAACAGGTGCGCCCCAACCCTTGGGAAATGGTGGCGGAAAAATATCCCGAAGGCACCGTTCTTGAGGGAATTATCAAAAACATCACCGAATTCGGCATGTTTGTGGGCATTGAAGACGGCATTGACGGCCTTATCCACGTCTCCGACATTTCCTGGACCAAAAAGATCCGTCATCCCAATGAAGTGTACAAGGTAGGCGACACGGTGCAGGCAAAGGTGCTTACCGTCGACCAGGAGAACGAAAAATTCACCCTGGGCGTCAAACAGCTTGTGCCGGACCCGTGGAGCCATGTGCCTTCCACGTATCCTGTCGGCTGCTCCGTCAAGGGCGCGATCACCAATGTAACGGATTTCGGCCTCTTTGTGGAGGTTGAGGAAGGCATTGAAGGTCTGGTGCATGTTTCGGAGCTTTGCGGCAAAAAGGGCAAGCCTTCGCTGGAAGTTTACAAGGAGGGCCAGGAAATCCAGGCGAAGGTCATCTACGTCAGCGCCGAGGAGCGACGGCTGGGGCTTTCCATCAAGCAGATCAAGGAAGAGGAGGAACGCCGCAAGCCGGCCTATGCCCCCGCTCAGGAAGCCGGGCAGAATCTCGGCGATCTGCTCAAGCAGAAGCTGGAAGAAAGCGAAAGCGCCTGAACGCGGTTCGCGGATATTTTGAAAGGCGGCCATCGGCCGCCTTTTTATCATAAATGACGGGGGCAGGGAATGAAACCCTTCCGCTTCATACCGCAGCTTGACGAGGAACAGATGCGGGCCGCGCAGCTTGAGGGACTGCGCTATACTCTGGCCCAGGTGGTCAAAAGCCCCCAGTACCGCGCCAAACTGGACGCCTGCGGCGCGCGGGCGGAAGACGTTTCAAGCCTTGACGATTTGCGCCGCCTGCCCACCTCGGACGCGGAAGATCTGCGCGAGGGCTATCCATTCCCCCTGCTCTGCGTGCCCGAAAAAGAGGTGATACGCATTCACGCCTCCAGCGGCACCACGGGCAGGCGCAAAATTCTGGCCTACACGCGGCGCGACGTGGAAATGTTTTCCACCCAGATGGCGCGCTGCTTCGAACTGGCCGGGCTTACGGAAGAGGACCGCATGCAGGTGGCCGTGGGCTACGGCCTGTGGACGGCCGGCGCCGGTTTTCAGGGGGGCAGCGAAATGCTGGGCATGCTGACCATACCCGTCGGTCCCGGCAATCTGGAAATGCACCTCCAGCTTTTGCGGGACGCCGGCGCTACCTGTTTCGGCGCGACCGCCTCAATGGCCCTGCTGCTGGCCGAGGAAGTGGAGCGCGCCGGCCTGCGCTGCAAACTGCGCCTCAAAAAAGTGATATGCGGGGCTGAGGCCCGCAGCGAAAAAATGCGCCTGGCCATTGAAGACAAACTCGGCCTTGAAGCCAGCTTCGACATAGGCGGCATGACGGAGATGTACGGCCCCGGCACGGCCATAGACTGCGCGGCCCATGCCGGCCTGCACTACTGGGCCGATCTTTTCATCATTGAGGTGCTTGACCCTGAAACCCTTGAACCCGTGGCCGAGGGCGAGGTAGGGGAAATGGTGGTGACAAGCCTGCGCAAGGAGGCCGTGCCTCTGCTGCGCTACCGCACTCACGATCTGACGCGCCTTTTGCCGGGGCGCTGCCCCTGCGGCCTCAACATGCCCCGCCATGACAAAATCCTCGGACGCTCGGACGACATGATCATCTACCGCGGCGTCAACATCTACCCTGGACAGCTTATGGAAATCATAGGAGATTTTCGTGAGTTGGGCGGGGAATACCAGATGGAGCTCACGCGGGACGAACACTCGCTGGAACATCTGCTGCTCACGGTTGAACGGGCGCGGGAGAGCGGCGGCGCGGAAGATGCGGAACTTGTCGGGGCGCTGGAGCGGCGGCTGCGCAAAACCCTGCTGACCCGTGTGGAGGTGCGCCTGACGGACTATGCCTCGCTGCCGCGCACCTTCGGCAAATCCAAACGCGTTGTGGACAGGAGGTAGCCGTGTTCTGGCCGGGCACCGTGCGCGTGGGCGCGGACGACGCCTCCGTGGATGTGCTGGATCAGCGCCTGCTGCCTTACGGCGAGGCATGGCTCACCCTGCGCACCCTTGCGGACGTCCGCGCCGCCATAGCCGGCATGGCGGTGCGCGGGGCGGGTCTCATCGGCAATGTGGCCGCCTACGGCATGTGGCTGGCCGCTCTTGAAGCCGTCAATGATTCTTCCGGCAGGGAAGATGCCGCCGCATTCCCGGCGTCCATGCGCCGCGCGGCGGAAAGCCTCAAGGCCGCGCGCCCCACGGCGGGCAATCTCGCCTGGGCCGTTGAAAGACAGCTTGCCGTTCTGGAGACGGCCGGGTCCATGAGGGACGCCCTTCTTTCCCTCCGCCGCGCGGCGGATGATCTGGCCCGAAGCGAGGCCGGGGCCTGCCGCGGCATAGGCCGGCACGGCAGGCCGCTCATAGAGGCTCTGGCCCGGCCCGGCGCGCCGGTAAACATCCTTACCCACTGTAACGCCGGCAAGCTGGCCTTTGTGGACTGGGGATCGGCCCTTGCGCCTGTATACGCGGCACATGAGGCGGGCATCGCCCTGCATGTCTGGGTGGACGAAACCCGCCCCCGCAACCAGGGGGCGCGGCTCACCGCCTGGGAATTGGCCGCGAACGGCGTTCCCCACAGCCTCATAGTGGACAGCGCGGGCGGGCATCTCATGCGGCGCGGTCTGGTGGACATGGTTATCGTGGGCGCGGACAGGGTGACGCGCCGGGGCGACGTGGCCAACAAAATTGGCACCTATCTGAAAGCCCTGGCCGCGCGGGACAACAACATCCCCTTTTATGTGGCCCTGCCGGCCTCCACCTTTGACCTTGCCCTTTTGAGCGGGGACGACATCCCCATAGAAGAGCGCGACGGGGAGGAAGTGCGCCGCATAAGCGGCAAAACGGACGACGGAAAAATTGTCGAGGCCCTGATCTGTCCCGAGGCGACGCCAGCCCGCAACTGGGCCTTTGACGTGACGCCGGCCGCTCTCGTCACCGCGCTTGTCTGCGAATACGGCGTCTGCCGGGCGGATGAGGCGGCCATCGCCGCCATGCTGGACGGGCGGCCCGTCGAGCGAGGGCCGGAGAGTTGCGAATTTCCGTGAATGACGGGAGGCGACACTGTGAACGCGGGCAAAATAGGCATTATCGGCGGCAGCGGGCTTTCCGGGAGGGATCTGTTTACGGCGCGGCGGAAAACCGAGGTCGCGACGCCTTGGGGCGAACCTTCGGACGCGCTGTATGAAGGGAGTCTTGACGGCGTTCCCGTGGTTCAGCTTTCGCGCCACGGGCGCGCCCATGTCCTGCCGCCCTCGCAGGTAAATTTCCGCGCCAATCTGCAGGCCCTCAAGGATGCCGGCTGCCGCTGCATCCTGGCCACATCCGCCGTCGGTTCCCTGCGGCGCGGGATAGGGCGCGGCCATTGCGTCATACCGGATCAGTTCATTGACTTTACGCGGCGGCGCGACATGACGTTTTTTGAGAGTTTTGAGCCGGGCAACGCGCGTCACACGCCCATGGCGGAACCCTTTGACCCGGCTCTGCGCGCGGTGCTGTACGGGCAGGCCCTGCGTCTGGGCCTGCCCTGCCGCGAATCCGGCACCGTGGTGACCATTGAGGGGCCGCGCTTTTCCACCCGGGCGGAATCGCGCATGTTCCGCCTTTGGGGCGGAGACGTCATCAACATGACCACGGCCACCGAGGCCGCCCTTGCCAATGAGCTTGGCCTGCCCTACGCCGTCATCGCCATGAGTACGGATTACGACGCCTGGAACGAGGAGGAGGAGCCGGTTTCCTGGGAGCAGGTGCTGAAAGTGTTCAACGAAAACGCGGGCAGGGTCGCGGATGTCATTCTGGCCTCCGTGCCCTGCGCGGCGAAACTGTATTTCTGATTGTCATGAGGCGCAAAGGCCGGCGTAGGGGCACCAGGAGCAGTGCCTGTCCGGGCGCGCGGCAAAAACGGTCGCCCGCGTGAGGTGCGTGAGCGCCAGGGTGAGCGTGAGGCGGCACCGGCCGGGTGCGGCGGCAAGTTCCGCGTCGTTCAGGCCGTCGAACAGGGGTTCTTCCCTGCCGTCCCTGCCCAGGGGCACGATGCATGCCCCGCCCGCCGCAAGCCCCGCCGCCTTAAGCATGGTCAGGTAACAGGGCAGTTGCAGGCTGGGCAAACGCGAGCGCATCTCGTCCATCAGGGCGTCCGGATCGCCGCCGGAATCAAGGCCCGTGGTTTTCCCTTCGCACAGCGCCGACGCGCGGTCGAAAAAAACGCTGTCGGTCCACAGGCTGCCGTCCTGCGGCTTGGGATTTCCGGTTTTGTAATCCAGCACCCAGAGCGGGCGGTTCCGCCCATCAGCCTCATTCCGCCTGTCAAGGCGGTCTATCACGCCGGTGAACCTGTATTCGCGCCCGTTCAGGGTCAGCAGGACGTCGAGTTTTTTTTCCAGAGCCACAACGCGGGTCATTTCCGGCTGGTTGCGCAAATACTGCCCCAGGCGAAAGGGAACGGCGGCCTCCAGCAGCAGCCAGGAGTCGGCGGGCAGGCGGCGTTCAAGTTCCATTTCTTTTGCCGCGGCATGAAAACAGGCCACCGCCTCCTCAAGGGAAATATCCTCCCTGCGCAGCGGTTTGTCGAGCCGAGGCAGGTAAAGCGCGCGCAGCGCCCTGTGCAGGCAGTCGCCCACGGCCGGCGGGTCATCACCCTCATTGGGACTTTTTTGCGGCTTGAGCCTGTACAGGTGCTCCCAGGCGAAACGCAACGGACATTGCAGGTAGGCGTCCAGCCGCGTGGCGGAAAGCGGGGCGCGCAAAAACGCTTCGAGGGCTTCGGCGAGGTGAGGAACAAGGGGCAGTTTCTTCGGCTCCCTGCGGGGCATGTCAAGGCCGGGCAGGGCGGCCGCGGCCGTTTGGAGCGGCGGCTCCCCGGCGGGTATCAGGCTGCCCCGGCGTTGCTCCTCCTCCCAGAGCAGTTGTTCCACAAAACGGCTGCGGCATTTTTTGCCGTCGAAAAGTTCCGAGCCGCCGGTCCCTTCCTGCCAGTAAAAATGCACTTCCTTTGCTCCGGCGCACAGGCGGTAAAGGGTATGGGCAACGGCGCGGCCGCGCTCGCGCGCGTCCGGCAGGCCCAGCACGGCCCGCAGGCTGTCCGGCAGCAGAGGGTCGGGGGCGGGATGGCCGGGCAATTTGTCTTCAGTGGCGTCCAGAATGAAAACATGGTCAAAATGCAGCAGACGGGTTTCCAGCATGCCGAGAATCTGGAGGCCGGCGATGGGTTCGGCCTCAAAGGGCACGCGCTCCGCATGCAGAATATGCAGGGCGATGTTGCGCAGTGCGGCCTGTTGAAAGGCCGCCGTCCGCAAATGCGTGTCGTCGAGCTGCGGGGCGACGCTTGTGGCGAGGCGGTAGAGCGCCTCGGCCTCCAGCGGAAAACGCCGCCACATGTCTCCGCCGCGCCTGAGCAAAAGGCCGCACAGGCCGCGCAGCCATGCGGCGATGTGGGCCGTGGTTTCGGCGTTTTCCAGGGGGCGCAGCAGCGCGTCCACGGTTTCCCCAAGCAGGCGGTAAACCGGCGCAGACAGGCTTGCGCGGCATTGTTCCAGCAGGGCGGCCACATCCACAAAACGGTCTCCTTCCAGAATCAGGCTTTCCATGCGGCGCAGCCCTTCGCGCAGGAAAACGCGTTCTCCGCTTTCGTTTTGCAGGGAGAGCATGTTCAGGCAGGGGTGGCGCAATATCTGCCGCATGTCGCGCCAGTAGCAGCGCCCGCCGTCACTGCGCGCGCGCAGTTGGAAGAGGTTTTCCACCAGGCGGCACAGGGAGGAGCGCCTGAGCGGGTAGCCCATGGACACGTTGACGTCCTTGACGGGCAGATGGTGCAGCGCCGGCATGAGCAGGGCGTTGTCCGGCAGAACGACGGCCGTGGAGGTGGCATAGCGGGGATCGCGCAGTTTTTCGCGCAGCGCTGCAAGCTGGGAATGGCAGTCATACCCGGCAAAAAAGGAGAAGCGCGGATTTTGCGCCTCTTGCGGCGCTACGGGCATGCCGGCTTGCGCGCCGGCTTTCCAGCGGACAAGCCATTCTCTGTGCGCGGCGCTGGACCAGTGGATTTCCGCGCCGTCAACCAGACCCGCGTCGCTGTGCAGACAGATGTACGCGCCTTCCCGCCACAGACGGCGGAGCAGGGCGTCTTCCGTGCCGGTCAGCATATAAAAGCCCGCCGCCAGCACCGGTCTGTCCGGCGCCGGCGCGAGACGGCGGGGGACAGGCGCCCCGCTCCGCGCGGCCAGCGCGGCCGAGGCGCAGATGAGGCCGGGGGTTGTCCAGCCGCGTTCGGAGAGGCCGGCCAGCCAGGCTTCGGCAATGCGCCCCAGAGCGCCCAGAAGAGCCGCCGCCGTGGGATTGGCTTCCACTTCGGCGTGCATGATGTCTCTGGCCGCCACATCCTGACGCAGCAGTTCTTCCAGCAGGCCGGCGAGGCGCATGCCCCAGGGCAGAAAAAGCGCCATGTCCATGTCTGCCAGACGCGCGGCAATGCTTTTGTCGTCCCGGCCCAGACTTTTGAGGCATTCGTGCAGAAGGCTGATTTGATCCAGCGGCCCGGCCACACGGGGACGCTCTTTTTCCCCCGCGGCGCTCCAGATTTCCGTGGCCTCGGCAATGGTGATCACTTCGGGAAAAGAGGCTGCCTTTTCAAGGTCATAGAGATGCCGTAAATAGCGTTTCGGGCGATTGTTGGGCACGACAAGCAGCGCCCGTCCCGGGCGGTTTTCAGTCAGGCGCGCGGCCAGACTCTTGAGAGCGGGCAGAAAGGGTTGCTGCCGCGGAAAAATGAGAAAGGGCTTCCGGCTCATCCCGCGTCCGGTTCCGCCGAAAGTTGTGGAAGGGCCGGTTCAGGAGGCAGCCTGTCAAGCGGCGTGCGAAAAATTTTCAGGCGCGGCAGCCAGTCCAGAGGACGCCAATCGTCGGGAAAAACCTGCGGGGCCTGACCGGGAGAGGTGGAGGCGACCGCGCCGGACTGCGGGTTTTCAGGCCCTTCCGGCAGCTCGCCGCACGCATAGGGCAGGGCAAAGCCGGCCGCTTCCCAAAGAATGTCCATGCCTTTGCAGAGCGAGGGCATGCTCCCTCGCGTGCCGACACCGGTGCGGAAGACGTAAAGTTCTTCCCTGGCGCGGGTAAGGGCGACGTAGAGCATGTGCAGATTTTCCCGCGCCTGCCGCGCGCAGCGCGTGTAATAGACATGCCCCTGGTTTTTGCGCGCCGGGGCGGCCATGCGCAGGCCCGCCGCCTCCAGCAACGCCGGGGCGGGGTCGTTGCGGGCGGTAAAGCCTGTCCAGGGCAGAATGACCACCGGCGCTTCCAGCCCCTTGGCCTTGTGTATGGTCATCACGCGCACGGCGTCCATGTTTTCCGGCATGGGAACTTTTTCTTCCCCGCCCGTCTTCTGCCAGAAGGCGAGAAAAGAAGCCGTGTCGCCGAGGCCCTTTTCCTCCGCGCTGTAAAGCACTTCCATAAAGCGGCGCAGGAATGTCCGCGCCTTGGGAAAGCGCGCTTCCACATCCAGCCGGGCAAACCACTCCTGCACAATGTCGTAAGGGGTCATCAGGCCGGATTGGGCGTAAAAGGGCGCGAAGAGAGCTTCCCATACCAGCGGGCGCTCAGCCCGGAAATCCGTGTGGAGGGCAGCTACGGCGGGCCGCCGGTTGTGCGCCTCATCCCAGGAGAGGCCGCCCGCTTCCGGGTGCTCTCGCACTATTGCCCCGGTGAGCACCGTCCAGAACGCTATGTCGTCGTTCGGATTGTCCAGAAAGGACAGCAGGGCCACTGTCTGCGCGATGATCGGATGGGCCGCGAGCAGCAGGCTGTTTTCCGTAATGACGGGCAGCCCGGCCATGCTCAGCCGTTCAGCCGCGTCCGCGGCCTGGCTGTTGCTGCGGGTGAGCACCAGCACATCGGCCAGCTTTCTGCGCCGGGCGACATCCTGCCGTACAAGGGCGCAAAGGCGCGTGAGCACCAGTTCCGTCAACTCGCCGGAGCTGTCGGCTTCAAGCGCCTCCGCCCGCACAAAACCGCCGCGCCCGCCTTCGGGCGTTTGCTGCCCGCAGCCGTCAAAGGCATGTTGCACTTTGCGCGCCGAGTCACGGAGAATGCCGGACGGCGTGTCCTGCGGAAGCAGGGCCTTCATGACGCTCAGGGCTGTTTCCGGCTGTTGGAGAGGTGAAAAGAAGGCATTGTTGTGGGCCGTGATTTCCCGGCCGCTGCGCCAGTTGAAGGGCAGGGCGCAACGCGCCGCGCCGGGGGAGAGGCGGTTCAGGACATCGTCCTCAAACACGGCGTCGAAGAGTTCCGGCTCTCCTCCGCGCCAGCCGTAGATGGACTGTTTCACGTCTCCCACGCAGGTCAGCGTGCCGCCGCGCGAAAGAGCGTCTTCCACCAGCGGTTTCAGCGTCTGCCACTGCTCCCGGCTGGTGTCTTGGAATTCGTCCAGCAAAAAATGCCGCAGGCGGCTGCCGAGACGGCAGAGGGCGTCCGGCACGCCGTTTTCCCCGTGCAGCGCCTGCTGGGCAAGGGTGGGCACGAGCAGGGCGGGCAGATTGCCCTCGTTCTCCAGGTTGCGCATAAAGGCCCGGGCAAGGGTCCGCGCCAGTTCGACAAAGGGGAAAAGTTTCAGGGCTTCCTCAAGCGCGGGGCCATGCCGCGTCCAGTTGTCCAGGGCTTCGGACAGATCTGCGAAAACCGCCCGCGCCGTCGCCGGCAGAATAGCGCTTTTGAGAAAAAGCGCCTCCGCGTCCTCTTTCCGGGGGCACCGTGAAGCGCCGTCCGCTTCGCCGTCCGCCGCTTTCCGCATGGCGGCAAGAGCCGTGCCGCGCCACGGCAGGCGGTGTTCTTCGGCCACGGCAAGCATACTCCGCGCCGCCGCCGCGACCTCTCCGAGAAGGGAGTCGCGGAGCTTCACGAGTTCCTCTCTGGGGCTCAGATCGTCATAATCCCCACGCAGGGCGGCGTCAAAAAGGGCGCGCAGACGCCGGAGCAGTTTTTCCCCGGCCAGAAAGCCGCTTGCGGCCTGCACGGCGAGCGCCCGACAGGCCGCGCCCAGAAGCGCGCGCATGGGCGCATCCCCCTGCGCGGCCCGTTCAAGCAATGTGTCCAGATAGGGGAGGAGCGCGTCCTCCGAGGAAAAAACCGGCGCGAAATCCGGCGGCAGGGCCAGATCCAGGGCGGCGGCGCGCACAATGAGGTGTACCAGGCTGTCAATGGTGCGTATGTTGAGCGCGCCCAGATCCCGCACGATTTTGTCCGTCCAGACGCGCGCCGTTTCCGGCGGCATGTGGCCGGCAAGTTCCCCTGCCTGTCCGAGAGAGGCGAGCTTCAGCCGCCGTATGACCCTGTTGCGCATTTCCAGAGCCGCCGCATTGGTAAAGGTGACGGCCAGAATGTCGCTCAGGCCGGGCCTTGATCCGTCAAGGGAGAGGCAGGCCATCCGGGAACCGCCGGCGGGATCGCTTTTTGCCAGGAGGCGCAGAAAGCGTTCGGTCAGTTCAAAAGTTTTGCCGGAACCGGCGGAAGCCTTGATTTGGGTGAGGCGCGTCACAGTGAGTTTGAGTAGCACCGTTGCGGGCGCCGTGTCAAACCGCGGTGGCGTGAACTGACGGGCTGACGGCGCATGCTTTTTGAAAAGCGGACGGTTGGCCTTGGGGGCAGGTTTTGCGCGTTGCGAAAAGTCTTTTTCTTCTTCCGATAACATGATAATGCTTGGATTTGAAAGACCGTTCGGAACCCGGAGAGTGAAAACATGTTATTCAG
>JAISOT010000185.1 GCA_031275465.1 Desulfovibrio sp. | reverse complement strand
TGGAAAAAGGACGCGACGTCCTGTTATGGCGCAAAGAGAGGACGCTGGAGCGCCTTCACGTCTGGAACGGGAACATGCGCAGGCAGCTTGAGGATGCCTGGGGCACGCCAGTGCCGGAGCTGACCGATGAGGACTTTTTGAGTTTTGTGGGGCGGGGCCAGCCCACAACTTTGCACCTTGCCGAATGCCTGCACCGGCATATTTTGCCCGCGGCCAGGGCCAGAGCCGAAATGCTGACCCGACAGCCGGGCCACGAAGCCGGCGCCGAACTGGCTGAACTGGAAAACCTGGGGCCCGAACAGATTGTCGAAGGCTGGCTTTCGCCCGCGAAACACCCTGAAATGCACCACGTGGCCGTGCCGGCGCAGGAATTGCCCGAGCTTCTGCGCCTCACCCCAAAAAACCTCATCGGCGAGCTTTTGGCATGCAACCCCGGTTATCGTCTGGTTTTGGGAACCATGGGACTGACGGCGGAAGACGTGATGGAATTGTTGTGGGATTGCGAAGGCGCCATAACCCATCTTGAAATTTTCAACATGAAAGGCTGGATGGAGGAACTCCATCAGGGCATAGCGGCCATAAGCGAACTGCAGCGCGCGCTCAACGCCGGGCACGGCCCGCGCATCAAGCAGATGGCGCGGCAGATGGCGCGGAACATTCTCAATTCCGACAATGCGGAGCGCGCTGAAAAATTCCAGACAATACTGCGCAGCGTGCCGCAACTGTGGGAGCACTACCGGCGGCATCCGCTGGGAACGCGCCTTGGCACGAGTTCGGTGAGCCGCCTGACCTTCGGCATGGGACTTGTCATCACTGATACCCTGCCGCGCCGCGCCGTTGCTGATCTCTACCGCAGGCACAGGCAGCAGCCCAAAAGGCCCATACCGATTTACGCCCCGGTGGAAGAGCGCGTGATTTACCGCGCTCCGATCATCCCCACTCTCTGGCAGCGCCTGCTCGCGCCGTTGCGCCGCCTGCCGGGCTGCCGGCATCTGGGAATGAGGCGCAGAAGGGAATGGATAGCCGCCAGTGAAAAATTCCGCGTCTGCGACAGCGGCAATAATGTGGTCAACCTGGGCGGCCTGGGCCAGCGCGGGCCCAACAACCTGCTCGGCGATTCCCGCGCGGCCGCAACGCCCCGCCTTGGCCCGGCCTATCTGAACAGCAATATCTCCAATCTGCTCAAGGTGCTGTTCGGTTTCGCGCCGGCTTTCGCTTCCTTTCTCTATACACAGCACTGGTGGTTTCTGGCCTGGTTCGGCGTGATTATCTGGTTCTCCATCACGGGCGTGCGCAACGTGGTGCAGATGGTGCTGGCGGCCCAGGGCGCGACCCGGGGCAATCTGATCCATTGGAGAGATCAGGTCAATGTGCGGCGTTTGTGCGATTCGCTCATGTTCACCGGCATTTCCGTCCTGCTTCTGGAAGTCCTGATGCGCGTGGTTCTGCTGGAGCGGACGCTGGGAGTGACCGTGGCGACATCCCCGCTCCTCGTGTTTGCCGTTCTGAACGTCGTGAACGGATGTTATATCTGCGCCCACAACGTCTACCGCGGTATTCCCCGGCAGGCATCCATCGGCAATCTTTTCCGCAGCGTGCTCGCCATCCCCGTGGCCTCGCTCTACAACACCGTTCTTTATCAGGCGCTGTTCCTCCTCGGCGTGGAAAATCCGGCTTTCTACCTTGTCCCGAGCGCGGCCGTGATTTCCAAAATGGCTTCGGACACGATGGCCGCCGTTATAGAGGGATTTGCCGACAGTCAGGTCAATCTGCGCATGCGCCGTTGGGATTACAGAAGCAAATTTGAAGAGATTTTTGAATGCTATACGCGTCTGGAACTGCTTTTCCCGCAGGAGGACGCCCTTGTGCGCCTTGGGCACTCCGGCGGACTGAAGGGGCGCGGGGGAGAGCGCGCCAGAGAGCTGGAGCGCGCGTTCATCATCCACTCGCTGGATCTCATGTATATCTGGTTTTACCAGCCCCGGGCGCAGGAGGCGCTCCGGCAGGTCGTACGCACCCTGCCGGCGGCCGACAGACTCACGCTTCTGCGCACGCAGCTTGTGCTCACACGGGAACACGAGATAAGCCAGATGATGGTGGACGGCCTTCTGGGACGCGATTTTTCGCGCCCTCTGGCCTTTTATCTGGAAAACCGCAAGGAATACCTGCGCAGATTGAGCAGGATTTGCCGCCCGGCCGACAGCCGGCGCGTTTACGGAGCGCGGTAGAGTTTTCCGCCGTCGATAATCAGCCACAGCGCAAGACAGAACACGCCTGTGCCCGCCGCCATTCCCGCCACGGGCAGCACCGGTCCGGAAAAGGGCAGAGAGCAGAGCATCATGGCCAGGCTGCCGCACATGAGCCCTCCGCAGCCTATGAGGGCGGACACAGTGCCGTTGTCCGCATCCTGCTGGGAGAGCATGAGCAGGGTCGCAACCGGGCGGCTCGCGGCGGCAAAAAAGGTCAGGGGCAGGTAGAGCACAAGAAAGTGCACGGGTCCGGCCTCCCCGGCTATGAGAAGGCCGATGCCGCTTGCCGCCATTGCGGCGAACACAAGGCTCAGGAAGACGCGCCGGGAAAAAACGCGGAAAAAACGCACGTAGGCCAGAGGCCCCAGCATGGAACAAAAGGCGTTGGCGGCGAAGAAAAAACTGAAACGCTGTTCGCTGAGGCCGAAAAAACGTATGTAAATAAAGGCCGAAGACGTCAGATAGGCCATAAAAGGCATGACCGAGACGGAAAACAGCAGGAGCAGACGCCTCAGGGCCGGATTTTTCAGGACAACGCCGATACGCCCCAGCGCGGCGAAGCAGTTGCCCTTGACGGGTTCCCGCATGGTTTCCTCAAGGGCCGGAAGCAGGGCAAGCCCGGCCAGGGAACAGATGAGGAGCGCGGCGAAAAGTCCCCGCCATGAGGTGAGGCTCAGCAGGGCAGCGCCCAGCACCGGCGCGAGGACAGGCGCGAGCGTGCTCATGGTCTGCATCCACACAAGCGCGGTTTCCACCGTCCGTCCCCTGAAAACGTCCTTGACCATGGCCATGCTGACGGAACACACGGCCCCGCTGCCTATGGCCTGAAGCACGCGCCCGGCGACAAGCATATAGATGCTCACGGAAGACAGGCAGAGGACCGAGGCCGCGGCATACAGCGCAAGCCCGGCGGCGAGCACCGGCCTGCGTCCGTACCTGTCGCTCAGCGGACCCCAGACAAGCATGGACAGGGCAAAAAACAGCATAAAACCGCTGATGGTCAGATCCACAAGCCAGCGCGGGCAGGAAAATATCCGCGTCATGCCGGGCAGCGCGGCAAGATAGAGATCCGTGGAGATGGGGACAAAGGCGTTCAGAAAAGCCAGATAAATGATAAAGGGCGTGCGCCCGAAGCGGAAGGGGCAAGGCATGGCGCGTGCTTCATAGTCCTTAACGCCCTGGCTTGTCAATCGGAGCGGCATGGGATACAAGCCGAATAAACAGGAGAATGGTTTTTGTGCCTGGGGATAAGCGCCGAATTGTCTGGTTTGCCGTCGGCCTCGCGGCAATGGGGTTCGCCTGGCGGGTATTTTTTTCCGACGCGGACGGCCCGCGTCGCGGGGGCATGGAAGCGCCGCCCGTGCGCGTTGCCGGCGCGCGCATTCAGGATGTGCCGCACTATCTGAGCGGTTTGGGGCTTGTGCAGGCTTCCAGCGATGTACTGGTCACAAGTCGGGTGGACGGTGAACTTGTGCGCCTGCATTTTACGGAAGGCCAGCGCGTCGGAGCCGGGGATTTGCTGGCGGAAATCGACCCGCGCCCTTTTCAGGCAAAACTTGACGAAGCCCTTGGCTCCCTCGCCAGGGATGAGGCCCAGTTGCAGAACGCCCGCCATGATCTTGCGCGATACGCGAAACTGGCCGGAGGGGATTTTATCGCCGGGCAGCAGTATGAAAGCCAGCGATCTCTGGTGCGCCAGTACGAAGGCATCGTGGAGGCGGACAAGGCCGCTGCGAGCGCGGCGCGCCTGCAGCTGGAATACAGCCGCATTACCGCGCCAGCCTCCGGCCGTCTTGGTCTGAAGCAGGTGGACGTGGGCAATCAGATTAAAAGTTCCGACGCGGGCGGCCTGGTGCGTATTACAGAAACCGTGCCCTGCGACGTTGTTTTTACGCTGCCCGAAAAATTCACTCCACTGGTGCTCAGCGCCCTGCGCGAGCGGGAGCGGAATCCGCAGGCGCCGTGTCCGCCTGTGGAGGTATGGGACAAGGAGGAAAACAGCCTGCTCGCCGCGGGCGAACTTCTCTCCGTCGACAACCAGATAGACCCGGCCACCAATACCATCAAGCTCAAGGCGCGCTTCGCCAACAGCGATGAACGCCTCTATCCCAACCAGTTTGTCGTGGCGCGCCTTAAGGCGCGCACGCTCAAGGACGCCGTGACGGTGCCGGCGTCCGCCGTACAAATCGGCATGCGCGGCACCTACGTGTATGTGATTGACGAAAAAGGCGTGACCCGTGTGCGTGAAGTCACGCCCGGCATCACGGTCGGCGGAATCAGCGTGATTGACCGGGGCCTGCGGGCCGGCGAACGCGTGGTAACGGACGGCGTGGACCGCCTGCGCGACGGCCTGAGCGCCGTCATAGCCGCTTCCGCCGAGACGCCGGCAGCGGCGCGGTGACAGCCGGCGCGGGCGGCGACACGGGCCGGACGGCAAAAAAACCGGCGCGAAATGCGTCTGTTGCCTTAAGTAAAAAGGGACATGCTCCGATAAACAGTGCACCAGGCGCTGGCTTTGATCAGACAAAAGCCGGCGCGGTGACAGCCTGTATCTGACTTAAATAACTGGAGATTGGCATGACCACAAAAATTAAAATCATTATCGGCCTTGTCCTGATGATGCTGCTGGCCGGCGCGATAGCCGGAATTGGCTATCGCAGCCTGGAGGAAGCGTCGGACGGCTTCAACAATTTCGCGCGCCGCTCCAAGGTAGCCGCGCTTTTCTCGGATATAGTCGCAACGCTCAACGACACGACGACGTATTCGGCTCGCTTCATGTACACCCGCGACACCGCGCACGTTAACGCCGCGCTGAAAGATCTTGACAAGGTGGCGGCCATGCTCAAGGAAGCCAACGCCCTGGTTGTAAACCCCGAAGACAGCGCCACCATGGCCGCCACCGGCAAGACCCTCCCCTTGATAGGGGAGAGCCTGAAGCAACTTGACGCCAGCGCGCAAAAGGTTCTCAAATCATACACGGACGTGGTGCGCCCGGCGGAATGGAAAGTGCTGGAGGTGTTTAGCGCCATAGAAAAGATAATGGCGGAGGCCGGCAATATCGCCTCCCTGCGGGAACTGATCCGTTCCGCCCACGCCCTGGCCAACTGCCGGGCCGTTTCGTCCCGCATGGCCATGTCGTACAGTGAAAAGGACGGCGAGCGCGTTCTTGTGCGTCTGAAAGAAATGGATGAAGCGCTGGCCAAAATCGAGCCGCTCCTGCGGACGGAAGCGGGACGCGCGGAATTCGGCAAGCTCACGGATACCTATAACACCATGCTCACGGCCAGTCAGAACAACGTCAGGGAAGTTCACATTGTACAGGAAACATTGCGCCGGTATCTTGACCAGATTGAGACTACCAAGAAAACGGTGGATCAGTTGCGGGAGAACTTGGGCACCCGCATGCGTGAGAGCAGCATCGCCCAGGCCGAGGCCAATCAGGGCGCGCAAACCCAAATGCTGGCGCTCTCCGGCGGCGGCCTGATTATCGGCGCGATCCTGGCGATAGTTATAATTGCCGGGCTGATACAGGTTCTCAATGAACTGAAGAATTTTGCCGGGGCCATTGCGGCGGGAGATTTCACCTATACCGTGAAAAGGCGGGAAAAGGGGGAAGTTGGCCTTGTTTTGGAAGCCATACGCCGCATTCCGGAGGTGCTTGCCGGCATGATCGACAATGCGCGGATATTGGCCAACGACATAAAAACAGGCAAACTGCGCAACCGCTCCGATCTTTCCCAACTGTCCGGTTCCTATGCGGATCTCGGCAAGGCGTTCAACCATATCGCGGAGGCCTATACCGATCTTATTGACGCTTTGCCCATGCCGATCATGGCCTGCGATAAAAATTGCAGGATACGTTTTCTCAATAAAACTGGCCAAACCCTTCTGGGCGGCGAAAATCTGGGCAAGGACTGCCTTGAGCTTTTGAAGGGCCAGGCCGGCGGCACCGGGCAGAGCATCGGCGAGGCCTGCATGGCCTCCAACAGCGTCCACAACGAGGAGGCTGTCATCAACCCCGGCGGCCGGCGCATGGAAGTCTCCGTAAACGCCATGCCCATGCGCGATATGGAAGGCCGGACAGACGGCTTTATGGAAATCCTCACGGACATGACGAATATCAAAACCTCCCAGCGGACCATGCTGGAAGTGGCGGCCCAGGCCTCGGAAATTTCCAATCGCGTGGCCGCGGCTTCAGAGCAGCTTTCCGCCCAGGTGGAGCAGGTTTCGCGCGGCGCGGAAATGCAGCGTGAACGGGTGCAGAACACGGCCTCGGCCATGACGGAAATGAATTCCACCGTGCTGGAGGTCGCCCGCAACGCCGGGCAGGCGTCCGAGCAGAGCGAAATGACCAAGGAGCAGGCCGACGCCGGCGCGGACACGGTCAACAAGGCCGTAACAGCCATCACCCAGGTCAACGAGGCGGCCACCACCCTGCAGCGCAACATGCAGGAACTGGGCGCAAAAGCCGAAAGCATTGGCGGCGTCATGAATGTCATCTCCGATATCGCCGACCAGACCAACCTGCTGGCCTTGAACGCCGCCATTGAGGCGGCCCGGGCCGGCGAGGCGGGGCGCGGTTTCGCGGTAGTCGCCGACGAGGTGCGCAAGCTGGCTGAAAAAACCATGTCCGCCACGCATGAGGTGGGGGAAAACATCGTCGCCATTCAGCAGGCCGCCGAGCAGAACATCAAACAGGTTGAGCACGCCGTCGCCGCGGTCACTCAGGCCACAGAACTGGCCAATGCCTCGGGAGAGGCCCTGACGGAGATCGTGTCGCTGGCCACGCAGAACTCCGCCGTAGTGACCTCCATCGCCACTGCGGCGGAAGAACAGAGCGCCACATCCGAGGAGATCAACCGCTCCATTGACGAGATCAACAGAATTACCGGAGAGACGGCGGACGGCATGGTGCAGTCCTCCGCCGCGGTGCAGGAACTGGCGCAGATGGCGCAGGAACTGAACACCGTCATGGACAAACTCAAGTAGGCGCGCATGTGACATCCCCGAAAGGCGGCCCAAGGGCCGCCTTTCGAGCTTACAGAGCAAGTTTGCTTGGAAGTCTCCCTCCTGCTTTGACAGCGGCGGTGAAATCGTTTATCGGGAAACAGCGACTGTTCACGAATTTTCAAGGAGTTGTCCGCCGATGGACTATGCCAGCATTTTCAGCGAAACCGTCAAGCTTTTCGCCCTGATGACGCCGCCTGCCGTGCTTTCCGCTTTTCTGAGCGCGACCAGGGACTATGAGCAGGCACGCAAAAAAGCCACAGCGCGCAAGACGTCCCTTGCCGTTTTCATTATCGGGATGCTGCTGTTTTTTCTGGGGGACAGAATATTCAGCGTGTTCGACTTCACTCTGGACGCGTTCCGCATCGGCGCCGGCATCCTGCTTTTTCTCACAGCCGTGTCCTTGATGAACGAAACGCCGCAAAAATCCTCTTTTCCGACTGAGGAAGACATCAGCGTGGTGCCCTTGGCCATTCCCCTGTGCATGGGCCCGGCCTCCATAGGCACCGTCATGGTGCTCGGCGCTTCGGCCGCTGACACCGCGGCCATGATCACAGGCGCCCTGGCCCTGCTGCTGGCCTCTCTCGGCATATACGCCATTCTCCACTTTTCCGAGGCCGTGGAGAAGCTGCTCGGCAAAACCGGCATGGCCGTGCTTTCCAAGCTTACGGGACTGTTGCTGTCCGCCATCGCGGCCCAGGTGGTTTTCACCGGAGTGCGGACCTTTCTCAAGTAGCCGGAGGTTGGATCTGCCTTACTGGTATCCGGCATTCTGGCTTGTCAGGATGCCGCCGCCCAGTCCGCCCATAACGGCGCCCGCCACAATACTGGTAGTCGCCGCTCCGCCGGCGATCATGGCCATGCCGGCCCCGCCCGCCGCGCCCAGCATGGCGCCGCTCACAATGGCCTGCTGCGTCCTGCTCATATTGGTGCAACCCGTGCCGGCCAAAAGCGCCGCCAGCAACAGGGCCGCCGTCAGAAACCGTTTCATGCTCTCTCCTTTTCTTTCCTTGTCAGCTTATCGGCGCTTCTGATAAAAAGATAAGCGTTCAGCATACAAGTTTGGCGTGAGTACCCAACTTTTTTCCAGCGCTTCAAGGTTGAATCATGAACCGCAATCCCGTGGCCGCCGATGCAATGACCGTGCCGGAACACTCCGCGGCCTTTATGCGGGCCATGTCCGGAGGCCTGCCCCAGGTTCGGGACGGTTTCCTTTTTTTTGCGGCCCAGGACTGGCTCATAGCCATAGGGTATCCTCTGGGTTCAGGGTTGACAGGGGATGGCGGCGACGCCCCCGGAGATGTCGCGGTCGGGACGTTCGAGCGCGCTCTTGAAAGCGTGTTGCGGGAAGGCGGAGCCCGCGACTGCTGGGCTGTCGCCCCACGCCTGCCGGCGGCGCTCGCCTCTTACCGCACCGAAAGCGACGCCTATTACACCCTGAACGCGGACAGTCCCGTCCCCGGACGCCTGCGCGCCTGCGTCAGAAAAGCGCGCGAGCGCCTGCGCATTGAAGAGGGCCGCGAATTCACCGCGGCCCACCGCAGGCTGTGGGCGGAGTTTCTCCGTTACAGGGAACTCAAGCCCCAGGCGCGGGAACTTTTTGTCAAAATACCTTTTGCGCTGGGCGCGCCGGGAAGCGACATCCGCCTTCTCAATGCCTGGCGCGCGGATGGCGGCCTCGCCGCCTGTCTGGTCACGGATTTCGCGCCGGCGGCATTCTGCGCCTATCTCACCGGCGCCCATTCCAGAACCGCCTATGCCCCGCACGCGGCTGACGCGCTCTTCGCCGTCATGCTGGAGAGAGCGCGGGAAGAGGGAAAAAAATTCCTCCATCTCGGCCTTGGCGTGAACGACGGCATCCGGCGCTTCAAGAGAAAATGGGGAGGCGCGCCGGTAATTCCCTACGAAGCCGCGTTTTTTCCGGCCGACGCCGTAAAGGATGCCGGAGGGGCCGGCTTGCGCAACCCGAAAAGCGCCTTGCGCGATATTGTGTTTTCTACCCTGCTGTCGCCGCGGGAAAACGGTGAAGGCATGTCCTTGTTCGGCAAAAGGCTCCCGCCGGAACAGCGCCCTTACGCCATGCTCTGGCAATTGCGGAAAAGCGGCAAAATTTCCTGGATCGGCGGCACGGCCCACGTCTTTTGTTACTCTTTCGCCTCCGCTTTTCAGAAGCTTTTCGCCGGCGTGGATACCGTCATATTTGAAGGTCCCCTTGACGCGGCGAGTCTGGCCGCCTTCGACGGGCACGGAAAAACGCGGGACGCCGGCACGCCATGCCTGCTCGATTTTCTGGAAGAAGAGGAAATACGCCGTCTTGAGCGCGCGGTACAAGGCCCGCGGGGAAAAATGGCCGCCCTGCTCAACATGGCCGCCCCCAATCCCGTCAATGTGCGTGAAATTCTCGCCCGGCACCGGCCTTGGTCCGTTTTTTTCACCCTGTACTACGCTTTTCTGGAACGCCACGGCTGGAAGCAGTCCGTTGATTTGGAAGCCTGGGAGATCGCCCGCGAAATGGGAAGACACGTTATCGGCATGGA
>JAISOT010000151.1 GCA_031275465.1 Desulfovibrio sp. | reverse complement strand
CGGCATCGTCAATCCCGCATCCTCGCCCATGAAACGCCTGAGGGAAGATGCGCGCTCGGAGGGGCGACTTGTGGACGCTACCCAGGGACGCAAAACACGCTCCATCCTGATCATGGATTCAAATCACGTCTTTTTGTCCTCCATTCAACCGGAAACCATAAGGGCCAGATTCGCCCAGGAGGCAGAAGCGTAATGCGACGCGAAGGCATAGCCCTCGTGCTCAGCGCCCCGTCGGGCGCAGGCAAAACAACCCTCATCTGCCGGCTTCGCGAGGAATTTCCCGGCTTCGGCTATTCCGTCTCCTGCACGACGCGGCAGCCGCGCAAGGGGGAAGAGGACGGGAGGGATTATATCTTTCTGTCCCATGAGGAATTTGAGCGCCGCAGAGCGCAGGACTACTTTGCCGAGTGGGCGGAGGTGCACGGCAATTTTTACGGCACGCCGCTGGCCCCTGTTGAGCGCGTGCTCAAGGAAGGGCGGGACGTAATTTTCGATATCGACGTGCTGGGGGCCCAGCAAATAAAACTCTCGTTGCCCGCCGCCGTCTTTGTGTTTGTTCTTCCGCCGGACATGGAAGAACTGGAGCAGCGTCTGCGCCTGCGCGGACTGGACGACGAAGCCGCCATAGAGTGCCGTCTTGCCCGCGCGCGCAAAGAAATCGCGCAAGCGGGCTGGTACGACGCCCTTGTGGTCAACGACAGGCTTGACGCGGCCTATGACGCCCTCAGGGCGGTATATCTTGCGGGCACGCTTGCCCCGGCCCGCAATCCGCAGCTGCTGGAAAACATTGTCAGAGGGCTGCCGTGGCGCAGCTAGTTTTGGCGCTGGATGTGCCGGAAAGGGACAAGGCCCTGTCGCTGGTCCGCGATCTCGCGGATATTGTGCCCTGGTGCAAGGTGGGGCTGGAGCTTTTCATCCTGGCCGGGCCGGCCTTGCTCCGGGAACTTAAGGCGCTGGGATGCAAGATTTTTCTGGATCTGAAGTTTTACGACACCCCCCACACCGTGGGGCAGGCAGCACGCGCGGCGGCGGCTGTGGGCGTGGATTTGCTGACGCTGCACTGCCAGGGCGGGGAACGCATGTGCAAGACGGCGCGTGAGGCCTTTGCGGGCATGGCGGCAAGGCCCCTGCTTTTTGGCGTAACGGCTTTGACCAGCTTTGCCCATGGAGAAATGCCGGGCATTGATGCCGCTCCGTCGGATTTTGCTCTCTTTCTGGCAAAACGGGCCATTGGCTGGGGGCTTGACGGAGTAGTCTGTTCCGGCCTTGAAGTCGGTCCGGTCAAAGAGAGCTGCCCTGATCTGCTCTGCCTGTGCCCCGGCATTCGTCCTGCCGGCGCGGCAGCCGGGGATCAGAGGCGTGTCGTCACGCCGGGCGAGGCTGTCAGGAACGGCGCCGATTTTCTGGTGGTGGGCAGGCCTATTGTGCAGGCGGCTTCGCCACGGACGGCAACGCGGCTGATTCTCCGGGAGATGGAACGATATGGATTTCAGTAAAGGGTATTGTTTTTATATGAATACAGAAGGACACACTCATGACCGCTGAGCAGCCTTCCGGCAAAACAGCAGTGCGCGGCGTTTTTTCCACCCAGGAAGTGCACAAGGTCGGCACCGGCACAACCACACGCAAAACGGTGCAGAAAATGTACTGGTTTATCGAACAGCGCGGGGATGTGGTTGAGTGCCAGCCCCTCAACACAAACTATGTGCCCAGCGGCCCCAAGCGCAAAGTGACCATGGAGGAGCTGATCTCCAAGTTTTCGCCTGAACCTGAATTTTATATGAACTCCGTCTTTCCCAGGATGCAGGAACTGGAGCAGACCGTGAACAACGCCGACACGCACCGGCAGAACGGCGACACCTTTGCCGCGGAGTACGAATACTCCCGGGCTCTCAAGGTGGATGTCGACAACGTGCGGGCCAATTTCGGCATAGGGCTGACCTATCTCGAACGCGGCGACACGGACAAGGCCCAGAACATTTTTGAGCGTCTCGTCAAACTGGACAATGCGTTCGAGGCGGAACACAAGCATCTTTTCAATGAATTCGGCATCAATCTGCGTAAAAACAAGATGCTTGCCCAGTCCCTGGAATATTACGAACGCGCTCTCGCCCTGAGTCCGCGCGATGAAAATCTGCACGTGAACATGGCCCGCGTTTTTCTGGAAACAAAAGACATTGCCGGATGTCTTGACCATCTGTTCAAAGCGTTGGATATTGCGCCGGGCCACGAACCGTCCATCAAATTTTTGACCTGGCTTGCACAGAAGAATCTGGTCCCCGCGGATCGGGTTCAAGCCGTGCAGGAGCGCATAAAGGCCGTGCAGGGCACCGCTTGAAACGCTGGATCTTCCGTGAGGCTGAGGGAACGCCGCCCGGGGCGTGGGCGGACAAACTCTCCATCTCGCCGCTCCTGCTTGAACTTTTGTGGAAGCGCGGTTTTGCGCAACTTGACGACATGGAGGCATTTCTCTCCCCGTTGCTTTGCAGGTTGCCGCGTCCGGCCAGTTGGCCCGGCCTTGATGAGGCGGCGGCGCTGCTCGCCGATGAACTTCTCGCCGGCAAAAAGCTCGCCGTGTGGGGTGATTACGATGTGGACGGCGTCGCGGCCACTGCCCTTGTGCTGGATGTGCTGGCCTGCCATGCCATGACGGCGGAATACCATCTCCCCCACAGGCGCGTCGAGGGCTACGGGTTGAACGCTGAAGGCATAGAAGCCTTAGTCGCCGGGGGCTGCGCCGTGCTCCTCACGGTGGATTGCGGCATTTCGGATGTCAGCGCGGTGACGCGCGCGCGGGAACTCGGCATGACGGTCATCATCAGCGACCATCATCTGCCGTCGGAACGATTGCCGCCGGCGCATGCGGTGTGCAATCCCCGCCTCGGCGAAAGTCCCTGCCCGACCCTTGCGGGCGTGGGAGTGGCTTTTTATCTTATGGCCGCCGTCAATGCCGCCCTGGCCCCCCATACGGGCAAACGCTATAAAATGGACGCGGCCCTTGATCTTGTGGCCTTGGGCACCATTGCCGACGTCATGCGGCTTGTCGGGGAAAACCGTATCCTGGTGCGCGCCGGCCTTGACGCCCTGGCTCTGGCGATGCGCCCCGGGGTGGCCG
>JAISOT010000223.1 GCA_031275465.1 Desulfovibrio sp. | reverse complement strand
GTTCAATGTGCCCGTTCCCTTCCTGCTCATCGATCACCCCAAGGGCAAGGTCCTTTTTGACACGGGCAACGCCCTTGAGGCCGTAGACCGCAAGGGGGAGCATTTGCCGCCGATTCCTGTTACACGGATGAAAATCTCGAAAAGAACCTCCTGCCGGGTCTGGCCTGGAACTTCGGCGACTGCGGGCGGACCTTGCAGCGGATTCGCCACCTCCAGGATGAGGAGGGCGCCCGCATTGTCGCCGGCCATGACCCGCAGTCCTGGAAACAGTTCAAGCAAGCGCCGGGATTTTATGAGTAAAATTGTTTCAGGATAACCAACATCCTCTATGAAGGAGTATTTCCATGGCCATGATGACCGGAGAACAGTACGTTGAAAGCATCCGCAAAATGAACATCAAGATCTTCATGTTCGGAGAAAAAATCTCCAGCGCCGCGGATCATCCCATCCTGCGCCCTTCGCTGAATTCCGTAAAAGCGACATACGATCTGGCGCACAAACCGGAATATGAGGATTTGATGACCGTAAAATCCCACCTGACCGGCAAAAAAATCAACCGCTTTGCGCATATCCACCAGAGCACGGAAGACCTGGTGAAAAAGGTAAAGATGCAGCGCCTGTGCGGGCAGAAGACCGCGGCCTGTTTCCAGCGCTGCGTGGGCATGGACGCCTTTAACGCCATTTTCAGCACCACCTTTGAATGTGACCAAAAGCACGGGACCCGATATCACAAGAACTTTGTGGATTTTGTGCGGGAATCCCAGGAAAAGGACTGGACTGTGGACGGGGCCATGACCGATCCCAAGGGAGATCGCGGCCTTTCCCCCAGCAAGCAGGCGGATCCGGATCTCTATCTGCGCGTCGTGGAGCGCCGCAAGGACGGCATCGTCGTGCGCGGGGCCAAGGCGCACCAGACCGGCATCTGTAACTCCCATCAGGTCATTGTCATGCCCACCATCGCCATGGGCCCCGAGGACAGGGACTATGCCGTGTCCTTCGCCGTCCCCCTGGATACGGAAAACCTGTTCATGATTATCGGGCGCCAGTCCTGCGACACCAGGAAACTGGAAGGCACCCGTCTTGACGTGGGTAACTGTGAGTACGGGGGAGTGGAGGCCCTGACCATCTTTGACAATGTCTTCGTGCCCAACAACCGGATCTTCCTGAACGGGGAGACGGATTTTTCCGGCATGCTGGTGGAACGTTTCGCCGGCTATCACCGCCAGAGTTACGGCGGCTGCAAGGTCGGGGTGGGCGATGTGCTCATCGGCGCCGCCGCCCTGGCGGCGGACTACAACGGGGCGCACAAGGCCAGCCATGTGAAGGACAAGATCATCGAGATGATCCATCTCAACGAAACCCTCTATTCCAGCGGCATCGCCTGCTCCGCGGAGGGGTTCAGGACGGAAGCCGGCAACTATCTCATTGATTTGCTGCTGGCCAACGTCTGCAAGCAGAACGTGACCCGGTTCCCCTACGAAATCACCCGCCTGGCCGAGGACATTGCCGGCGGCCTCATGGTCACGGCGCCTTCGGAAAAGGATTTGCGCCACCCCGAGCTTGGCCCCTATATCGAGAAATACCTGCGGGGCGTGGCCGCCGTGCCTACGGAAGACCGGCTGAAAATCCTGCGCCTGATCGAAAACCTGACTCTGGGCACAGCGGCCGTGGGCTATCGCACGGAATCCATGCACGGCGCTGGTTCTCCCCAGGCGCAGCGGATCATGATCTCCCGCCAGGGGAATGTGGAACAGAAAAAACAACTTGCCAAGGCCATCGCCCGCATCCAATAATTTCCTTCCCCGATCCACCCTGCCGGGGGATCGGGAAAGGGAATCCGCGGCATCCTGCCGCGGCGGAACGCGGTGCCGGAAAAAGCGGCGGCGAGGTGGGTTCGCCGCCGCAATCCCCTATGTGTCCCATGCCCGTAAGAATACGCCTCAAATACTGTGGGGGCTGCAATCCCCGTTATGATCGGACCGCAATAGCGGCGATGCTCCGCGCGGACTTCCCGCAGGCCGATATTGCCGAAACCGCCAAAGACGGCCCGGACCATTTTGTGGCCGTCATCTGCGGCTGTCCCGTGGCCTGCGCCTCGCACGACGACCTGCGCGGACTCGCCGGCAAGACGATCCTGACCTCCGAAAAAGACTATGGGAAACTTGCCGCGGCTGTCCGGAGCGCGGATCTTTCCTGAAAGGCGTAAGCGCTGGTGTATCTTTTTGAGGGGGCGACGCCCGCCAAAAAGGTTGTGCCATACAAAGATATAGCATGCTTGATTTGTTAACTTTTCATTCAGATTTGTCAAAGACGGGCTAATATGTGTAAAATCCTCTGCCGGTCTTTTTGCCCAGCCATCCGGCCTGAACATATTGCCGCAGCAACGGATTGGGGGCATACTTGGGATCGCCGTAGCCTTCGTACATAACCTGTTGGATGGACAGCACCGTGTCCAGCCCGATGAGATCCGCCGTAGCCAGAGGTCCCATGGTGTGATTCATACCCAACTTCATTACGTTGTCGATGCCTTCTGCCGTGGCCACGCCCTCATTGAGACAGGAAATGGCTTCGCTGATCAGCATCTGCAAAACCCGGTTGGAGACAAATCCCGGAACATCGCGCACCTCCACGGGCGTTTTTTGTAGTTTCAGGGTCAGGTCTGCGACGGCCATGTAGGTGGCGTCGTCAGTGGCGATACCCCGGATGATTTCCACCAGTTTCATCACCGGCACCGGGTTCATGAAGTGCATGCCGATGACCTTTTCCGGACGTTTTGTCGCCGCCGCGATTCCTGTGATCGGTACGGATGAGGTATTGGAGGCCAGGATGGCGTGCCTGGGGCAGATGCCATCCAGCTCCGCGAAAACCTTGGTTTTGGCCGTCTTGTTTTCCACGATGGCTTCGACCACCAGATCACAGTCCGCAGCCTCTCCAAGGTCGGACGAACCCTTGAGCAGGCTGATCGCGGCTTGCATGTCGCCTTCGCTCATGCGGCCCTTTTCCACGGATCGGGAAAGATTTTTGGCAATGCCCGTCAATCCGTTGTTCACGGCGCTTTTGTCAATATCATAGAGATAGGTCGTAAGGCCCGCCTGAGCCATTACCTGGGCAATGCCGCTGCCCATCTGTCCCGCGCCGACGATCATGACGTGTTTGGTGTCCATGTCCGCTCCCGGAGAAAGAATGTGTGCTTGTGCGTTTCCCTCAATTCGGGGATGCTGGGGGATAACCCGTCCCCCCGGGCATTTGAGGCGAACAGCCCCTCAATTTCTTCACTCCACTGTAATGAGCACGGCGTCGCCTTGGGCCGCTCCGCTGCAGATGCATGCCACGCCGCAACCG
>JAISOT010000182.1 GCA_031275465.1 Desulfovibrio sp. | reverse complement strand
GCGCCCCATGTCACCATCAGCATCGGCGTGGCTGTCGCCCGCAAGGATGATCCCGTTTCCTGCGGAGATCTGGTGCAGCAAGCGGACAGGGCGCTCTATCACGCCAAAAATAGCGGGCGCAACCGCATTTGTCTGTACGAGAAAAACATTGACGGGAAGACAGAAAATGCCGCCGGAGAGAAATGAACCTCAAAACCGCCTGTCGCCATTATCAAAACCATAAGGAGCCACAATGCACAAACCCGCTATCGGCATCGCCCCCGAGGGCTGGCCATGCATCGGCCTGACGGCGCTTGCCGCTGAGGTCTGCGCCTTTGCGGACTTTGAAATTCCGGCCGTGATTTTTTTGGCGGCCTGCGCTTTCAGCCTGCATTTTTTTCGCGATCCGGAGCGCGTTGTGCCTCAGAAGCCGGGGCTGGCCGTCAGCCCGGCTGACGGGCGCATATTGCACGTCATCGAACGCAAGGATCCTCTGGACGGAGAGATCAAGCTCTGCATCGGCGTTTTTATGAATGTCTTTAACGTGCACGTCAACCGCGCCCCCGTGGCCGGAGTGGTGGAGGAAATACGCTACTGGCCCGGAAAGTTCTTCAATGCCTCCCTCGACAAGGCGTCTGAAGACAACGAGCGTTGCGCCTGCAGACTGCGCGATGCCGACGGGCTTCCCTGGACCATGGTGCAGATAGCCGGGCTTGTCGCCAGGCGTATTGTCTGCCGCGTGGAGGCGGGCGACGATCTCGGCCGGGGAGAACGTTTCGGCATGATACGCTTCGGCTCGCGGGTTGACCTTTACCTGCCGCGCGGGTATGTTGCTGCCGTAACGCCCGGCGAACGCGTTTTTGCGGGGCAAACCGTCATCGCGCGCAGAACCTGAAACACAGACCGATGGAAAGAAAACGACCGGGAAAGGGCATTTATCTTCTGCCCAACATGATCACGACCATGAGCCTGTTTTTCGGCTTTCTGGCCCTGGTCTGGGCTATGCAGGGGCAATATGAGACCTCCGCTGTGAGCCTGCTGCTCGCCGCCCTCATGGACGGCCTGGACGGCAAGGTGGCCCGTCTTACAAACACGGCAAGCGAATTCGGCATCCACTATGATTCTCTGGCGGATCTGGCGGCCTTCGGCATCGCTCCGGCGGTGCTGCTCTGGCAGTGGCAGTTGCAGCAGTTCGGGCGCACGGGCATCGCGGCGGCTTTTTTTTATACCGCCTGCGGCGCCCTGCGCCTTGCGCGTTTCAATACGAACAGCGCGGCCGTGGGCAAACGTTTTTTCATAGGCCTGCCCATCCCGGTCGGAGCGTGCACCGTCGCCTGCTTTGTCTTTTTCGCCGCGCATCTGCCCGCTTTTGTCCTGGCGGGGCTGCCGTACGCGGTTTTTTTCCTGGCCGTCGCCCTGGGGCTTGTCATGGTGAGTTCCGTGCGGTATTTTTCCTTCAAGGAATATGACTTTCTGCGCGCCCACCCCATACGTTCCATGCTTGTTTTTATTTTCCTTCTTGCGCTTGTGATTTCGGCTCCCAAAATCATGGGCTTTTTGTTGTGCGTCACGTACATCGCCGGCGGTCTGGCCTATACCTTCGTTATTTTGCCGCGCAGAAACCGCCAGCTTTTGCGCGCTCTTACGCCGCAGGACAATTAGCTCTCCGCAGAGGTGAACGGCGAATTCCGAGGCGGCGTACGTATTTTTTGTTTTTAAGGAGGCGTGAGGCAGATGCGAAACCACGTGTATTTTTTCGACACTACCTTGCGCGACGGGGAACAGTCTCCCGGCGCGACCATGAATCTCCAGGAGAAACTCGCTCTCGCAAGGCAGATGGAAAAACTTGGCGTGGATGTGATTGAGGCGGGCTTTCCTGCCTCCAGCCCCGGCGATTTTGAGGCCGTCAAGGCCATTGCCGCCCAGGTCCGCGGTCTGCAGGTGGCCGGGCTCGCCCGCTGCCTTGAAAAAGATATTGATCACTGCTGGGAAGCCGTGAAAGTGGGAGAAAATCCCCGCATTCACATTTTTTTGTCAACCTCGCCCCTGCACATGGAATACAAACTGCGCAACAGCCCTGAAGACGTCATCAAAATGATTGGGGACGGGGTAAGACGCTGCGTTTCCTACACGGGCAATGTGGAGTTTTCCGCAGAGGACGCCTCGCGCTCTGACCGCGATTTCCTCTGCCGCGTCGCGGAAACGGCCATCAAGGCCGGAGCGCGCGTCATCAACCTGCCCGATACCGTGGGCTATGCCCAACCGGAGGAATTTGCCGCCCTTGTACGGTATGTCATTGAAAATACGCCCCAAAGCGACAAGGCCATTTTCAGCGTCCATTGTCACGATGACCTGGGGCTCGGTGTCGCCAACACCCTCGCGGCGCTCAGGATCGGCGCGAGGCAGGCGGAAGTCACCCTGAACGGCATCGGCGAGCGGGCGGGCAACGCCTCCCTTGAAGAAGTGGCCATGGCCCTGTCCGTGCGGCGGGACTACTTTGGCCTCACGCACAGTATCGTCACAGAGCAGCTTTACCCTTCCTGCCGCATGCTCTCCATGACCATCGGCAGGCCTATCCCGGGTCACAAGGCCATTGTGGGCGAAAACGCCTTTGCCCACGAGTCCGGCGTGCATCAGGACGGCATGCTGAAAAATCGCGAAACGTACGAGATCATGACCCCGCAGTCCGTGGGGCGGGCCGGGAGCAGTCTTGTCATCGGCAAACATTCCGGCCGCAACGCCGTGCGCAGCAGGTTTGAGGGCATGGGCTTCAAGCTGGACGAGACGGAACTCAATGTGCTTTTTGAAGCGGTCAAAAAACTGGCCGACCGCAAAAAAACGCTGCATGACGACGATCTTATGGCCCTTGTGCATGAAGAGATTTATCGCATGCCGGATCGCTACCGCCTGCGGCACGTGAGCGTGCAGAGTTCCGACGGGGGGGGCGTGCCGCCGACGGCCGCTGTCATCATGGACGTGGACGGACAGGAAAAAAGGGGTGCCGGCTTCGGCGCCGGGCCTGTGGACGCGTTGTTCAACGTCATCGCCGACCTTGTGGGCCGCGAGACGGAACTGGAGCAGTATTCCATCAACGCCATCACCGGCGGCACGGACGCGCTGGGTGAGGTGACCGTGCGTCTCAACGCGGGAGCCTGCACCGCCACAGGGCGCGGCGCGCATCCCGACATACTGGTGGCCAGCGCCAGAGCGTATGTCAATGCCCTCAATTCTCTGGCAAAACTGGAGACGGAAAAGCACGAAAAAAATTGCTGAGATGAAAATTGTTGCGGCAGAGGGCGGCTTTTTGTTCCTTCCGCCCGCTCCGGGCCGAAAAATGAAGCCTGTTCTGCGATGAGGAGTAACCATGCCGAAAACACTGACACAAAAAATTTTGCAGAGGCACAGCGACGATGTTGTGGAGCGCGACGGCCAGATCGCGCGGTGCCGCCTTTCCCTTGTGATGGCCAACGACATCACGGCTCCGTTGGCCATAAAGTCTTTCAGGGAGATGAAAGCGGAAAGAGTGTTTGACAGGGATAAAGTCGTTCTCGTGATGGATCATTTTACCCCGCAGAAGGACATTGATTCCGCCAACCAGGTGCTGACAAGCCGCGCTTTCGCCAGAGAGCAGAACATCACCCACTACTACGAGGGCGGCCCCTGCGGGGTGGAGCATGCCCTCTTGCCGGAGCAGGGCCTTGTGGGCCCCGGCGATCTTGTCATCGGCGCGGACAGCCATACCTGCACTTACGGCGGCGTGGGCGCTTTCGCCACGGGCATGGGTTCAACGGACATTGCGGCGGGCATGGCCCTGGGGGAAACCTGGCTCAAGGTGCCGCCGGCCATACGCGTGAACTATGCCGGCCTTATGCCGGAGTGGCTGAGCGCCAAGGATCTCATACTCATGCTCATCGGCGAGATCGGCGTGGACGGCGCCGTGTACAGATCCCTGGAATTCGGCGGCCCGGTGATTGACGCGCTGCCCGTGGAGGGCCGGCTTACCATGGCCAATATGGCCATAGAGGCCGGCGGCAAGGCGGGGCTTTTTCCGGTTGACGGACAGACCCGCGATTATTGCGCCGAACACGGCCGGCCGGGCCTTGACTTTTCCCTGGCGGGAGATGACGGCGCGTTCTATGAGCGCGTTGTCAACCTTGACGTGACCGGCAGGGAGCCTGTGGTGGCCTGCCCGCATCTGCCCTCCAACGTGAAGCCTGTTTCCGAAGTGCCCGGCACATCGGTGCAGCAGGTCATCATAGGCTCCTGTACCAACGGCAGACTGAGCGACATGCGCGACGCCGCCCGGGTGTTGCGCGGCCGCAAGGTGGACAGGAAGGTGCGCTGCATCGTGCTGCCCTCCACGCCGACAATCTGGAAACAGTGTCTCAGGGAAGGGTTGCTGGAAATTTTCATGGATGCGGGCTGTATTGTGGGGCCCAGCACTTGCGGTCCCTGTCTTGGCGGGCACATGGGCATACTGGGCGACGGGGAGCGGGCTGTGGCCACCACCAACCGCAATTTCAGGGGCCGCATGGGGAGCCTCGCCTCGGAAGTCTATCTGGCAAGTCCGGTGGTGGCCGCCGCTTCGGCTGTGGCGGGCTGCGTGGCCGGCCCGGCGCAGCTTTGACGCCGATTTTGGACGGTTGCAGTACAGCAGGGCGCTGCCGGAATACGGAGCGGTGACGTACAGGGCGTGTGTTCCCGCCGCGGCCGGCAAACGGAATGGCCGGGCGCAATTTCGCGCGACACCGGAAAAAAGGAAACAGCCATGAATTACAAGGGCAAAGCCCATAAGGTGGGCGACAACATTGACACGGACGCCATCATACCGGCACGCTTTCTGGTGACCACGGACTCCGCCAAACTTGGGGAAAACTGTTTCTCCGGCCTTGAGCCGGGCTGGGTGAAGCGCGTGAAAAAAGGCGACATTCTGGTGGCCGGGCGCAATTTCGGGTGCGGCTCCTCACGCGAGCACGCGCCCATAGCCATTCTGGGGGCCGGCATCCCCGTTGTCGTCGCCCGCAGCTTCGCGCGGATTTTTTACCGCAACGCTTTCAACATGGGCTTGCTGCTTATGGAGGCCGGGGATGAGGCGGCGAAAATTCAGGACGGCGACGAGTTGGAAATCATTCCCGGGGAAGGGCGCATCCGTGACCTTGCGCGGAATTTTGACATTGTCTGTCCGCCGCTGCCCGAAGCCATGGCGGCCATTCTCGACGCCGGCGGCCTTGTGGGCCACGTGAGCCGACGGCTGGGAAAAGCCTGAGCCGCAACGCAAATCAAACGGGAGGATCATGAAGAAACATATCTGCCTTCTGGAAGGCGACGGCATAGGCCCGGAAATAATCGCCCAGGGAGTTGCCGCCGTGAGCGAAGCGGCCGCGCGTTGCGGACATGAGCTGACCTTTGAGAAAGCCATCATCGGCGGAGCGGCCGTCAACGCCGCGGGCGAACCGCTGCCCGCGCGAACCGTTGAAAAGTGCCGTCAGGCTGACGCCGTTTTTCTCGGGGCCGTGGGCGGCCCGGAATGGGACGCCGTCAGCCCTGACAAAAGGCCGGAAAAAGGTCTTTTGGGCATACGCAAGGCGCTCGGTCTTTACGCCAATCTGCGCCCGGCCCTGCTCATGCCAGAACTTGCGGGCGCCTGCCTGCTCAAGCCGGAAACCGCGGCGGCCGGCATTGATCTTGTTGTGGTGCGCGAACTCACGGGCGACATCTACTTTGGCGAGCCGCGCGGCATCAGCACGCGGGGGGGAATGCGCGCGGGCGTCAACACCATGGTTTACACGGAAGAGGAGATCCGCCGCATTGCCCGCACGGCCTTTGAACTGGCGCGTCTGCGCCGCCGCAGGGTCTGCTCCGTGGACAAAAGCAATGTGCTGGAAACCTCGCGCCTGTGGCGGGAAGTGGTTATTGAAGAGCACAGGAATTACGGCGATGTGGAATTGAGCCACCTGTACGTGGACAATGCGGCCATGCAGCTTGTGCGCGCCCCCTCGCAGTTTGACGTCATCCTCACAGGCAATCTTTTCGGGGATATTCTCTCGGACGAGGCGGCCGCCGTCACAGGCTCCCTGGGCATGTTGCCTTCGGCCTCTGTGGGCGTTTCAGGGCCGGGGCTTTTTGAGCCTGTCCACGGCTCCGCGCCGGACATTGCCGGGCAGGACAAGGCCAATCCCCTTGCCGCAATCCTTTCGGGGGCCATGCTGCTGCGCCTGGGACTTGGCATGCCCGAGGCCGCCGACCTGGTGGAGAAGGCCGCGCGCGCCGCGCTGGCCAAGGGATACCGCACCGCCGACATCATGGAAACGGGAAAATCCCTGCTTGGCTGCGCCGCCATGGGCCAGAAAATTGTTGAAAATATCCGCGGGGCGTGCTAACAGGCATTGAAAATGAAAAACACCAAAAAGGTTCTGGTTCTGTAATGTCCCGCAATATCAAGCGATAATTACAAATTGTCCTGTCCATTCCCTTTCAGGATTGCTCAAACGATCAATTGCAGGGTTGGAGACTGATGGCCAGAACTGTTTCTCCGTTCCGCATAAAACTGGAGCGGCTCTTTGCGAAAATGGGCTTTGGCCTCAGGGCGAAGCTGATTCTGATATTTATCGCCATCAAAGTATTGCCGCTGATTCTGCTGGCCCTGGTCGCCTGGTCGCAGTCCTGGAGACTGGGAGAGGATCTCAAGAGCCGGACTGCCGACATTGCCTCAAGGGCCATTGATTCTCTCGCGCAGACAGGAGACATCGCCGTAGACGACGCGGTCAAGGCTCTGGACGATCGCGCCACGTACGAGATTGAGCGCGCAAGCACGGATTATGCTCTGGCTGTGGCCAATTTTCTTTATGACCGGGACGCGGACATCCGTTTTATCGCCTCCCTGCGTCCTGACGAGCAGATATACCGCAGTTTTGTGGAGAACAAGACAGGCAGGATAGTCAAACAGGGTCAATGGGAACTGACGCCGGACGGCAGCGCCTGGCGCGAAGTGGGTCTGCCGACGCCGACCATGAATACCTCCAGTCTTGAGGAAAACAACCACTCCTTCCACTACCGTCCGCCGGATCCCTTTGTTTATGAAGACAAGCCGCTGTATCACGAGATCACCTTTGTGGATTCCGGCGGCCGGGAGCGCATCAAGGTCGTCACTTCGGATCTCATGGACAAGACTTTGAAGGATGTCTCCCTGCGCCGCAACACGTTTGTCAGGGCCGAGACGTATTTTGAGGAACTCAAGAAACTCAAGCCCGGGGAGATTTACGTTTCCGAAGTCACAGGCGAGTATGTGGGAACCACCGTCATCGGTATGTACACGCCCGCCAATGCGGCCAAGCGGGGCGTGCCCTACGAGCCGGAAAAAGTGGCCTACGCGGGCAAGGAAAATCCGCACGGCAGACGTTTCAAGGGTATTGTGCGCTGGGGCATGCCCGTGGAACAGGACGGCAGGAGGATCGGTTATGTCACCCTGGCCCTGGACCACGATCATCTTCTGGAGTTCATGGCCCATCCCGTTCCCACGGATGACCGCTATACCGAAATTCCCGACGCCTTTGCCGGCAACTACGCCTTTATTTGGGATTACAAGGGCAAGAGCATTGTTCATCCCAGACATCATTCCATCGTGGGCTTTGACGCGGAGACGGGCGAACCGCAGGTGCCCTGGCTGGAAGACCGCATTTACGATGAATGGAAGGCCAGCGGCCTGCCTTATCAGGATTTTATTCAAAATGTTCCCACATTTCAGGCGCAATCCAGAAATAAAAAACCGGCTAGGGAGCTGACGGAAGCCGGCCTTGTGGGGCTGGACTGCCGCTATCTCAACTTCGCCCCGCAATGCACGGGCTGGATGGATCTGGCCAAGGACGGCGGCTCCGGTTCTTTGCGCATTCTCTGGAGCGGTCTGTGGAAACTCAACACGGCGGCCGCCATACCCTATTATACGGGCCGCTACGGCAAGTCCAGGATCGGCTTCGGCTTTGTGGCCATAGGCGCCGGGCTGGATGATTTCCATCGCCCGGCCGCCGAGACCCGGGATGTTTTGAACGAGCTTATCGCAAAAACAGATGACGAACTGGACGATCTTTCCCAGAAAACGTATGAATCCATTGCTTCCAACCTGACGGAAACAGCCGTAAACCTTTCCGTTTCCACTACCGCCATGATCGCGATGGTTATTCTCATCGCCATCTGGATGGCCTCCGTCATCACCCGCAGCGTCACCCGCCTTGTCAGCGGCATTGCCAGATTCCAGAACGGCGAGCGGCATTTCCGCTTTGAGGAGCCCATAAAGGATGAACTGGGACAACTTGCCGATTCTTTTGACGATCTTGCGGAAAGCCTGGAGGAGAGCGCCAGTGGCCTTATCGTCATTCTGGACGTAAAATTCAATATCCGCTACGTGAACCGGACGTTTCTGGCCATGCGCGGCAAAACAATCAATGAGGTAGTGGGGACACCATACAGCGAATTCTCCATCTTTCCGCTTCAGAGTTCCGCGGACCCCCTGTACGCTCTGGAGCAGGGCAGTGAGACCGAGCCGTATCTGTATGCCGGCACCAACAGGTATTACCGTGGAAACGCCGAGCCTCTCAGGGACAAGGAGGGCAAACTCACGGGCTATCTTGTCGTCACCAACGACGTGACGAGCATTCTGCTTGAACAGGAAAGGATAGCCCAGCAGCGCGCCCTGCTGGACACCATTATCAACAATTCACCGGATCTTATTGCCTTCTATAATGCGGAATTCAAATATCTTGCCGTCAATCCGCGTTTCGCCTCGCTGCCGGGGCTGCCCCCTGAACAGGTGATCGGCAGAAGTCTTTTTGACATCTTCCCGGAGGCGATCGCCGACGAATTCAAAAGCACGTACGAACACTGCCGGACTCAAAAAACTTCCATCTATTCGGAAACAAAGCTCGCTTTCGCCGACGGGCATGAGGAGCATCTGGACGTCGTCAGAACGCCGATTTTCAACGAAAAGAGCGAATTGCAGGGCTATCTCGCCGTGGCCCGCGACGTTTCCCTGCGCGTGAATGTGGAAAAGGAGCTGCGCGGCACCCAGACACAGCTGGAAAGCGCCGTTCAGGAAGCCCAGAAAGCCTCGGTAGCCAAAAGCAATTTTCTGGCGCGCATGAGCCATGAAATCCGCACGCCCATGAACGCCATTATCGGCATGACGGAAATAGTGCGCCGCAAGCTCAATGACGGTGAAGTGCGCACGAACGACCTGATCGCCAACATGACCCAGATCGCGCGTTCCACCAATCATCTGCTTGATCTCATCAACGATATTCTGGATATTTCCAAAATTGAGGCCGGCAAGATTGATCTGGTGGAGGAAGTTTTTGATCTGCGCGTTCTTCTGGACAACGTCTGTTCCATTATTTCGCAGCGTTGCGAGGAAAAGGAAATTGAGTTCAAAGTGGTGCTGCAGGGCCTGGAAGACGGGCCGGCTCTTGAAGGCGATACCTTGCGCCTCAAGCAGGTTCTCATCAACCTTCTGGGCAATGCCTCCAAATTTACGCCGGAATGCGGGCAGATCACATTTACCGTGCGCCTGGAGGAACGCGAGGCCGACAGGGACAAAATCTTCTTTTCGATCAGGGACACGGGTATCGGCATTGCCAAGAGCGCCATGGAAACCATATTCAATCCTTTTGAACAGGCGGAAGGGCATCTTGCCCGCCGCTTCGGCGGTTCCGGCCTCGGCCTGACCATCAGCAGCACCATTGTGCAAATGATGGGCGGCCGGCTTGAGGTGGAGAGCGAAGAAGGCAAGGGCAGCGATTTCTACTTCACCCTCTGGCTGAAGAAGGCAAAACAGGCGCGGACGCGGGTGGAGGCGGCGGAAGCGGGGAAACCCGACACGAGCTACCTTGCCGGCAAGCATATGCTGCTTGTGGACGATGTGGACATCAACCGCATCATCCTTATGGAAATACTTGCGGACACCGGGCTGGTCATTGATGAGGCCGAAGACGGCGAAACCGCCGTCAGGGAATTTGAAAAATCGTCCGTCGGATTCTACGACATCATTTTCATGGATGTGCAGATGCCGCGCATGAACGGCTATGACGCGACGCAGGCCATACGCAGGCTCGACAGGCCGGACGCCGGAACGGTTCCCATCATAGCGCTGACGGCCAACGCTTTCAAGGAAGACGTGGAAATGGCCCTTGCCAACGGCATGAACGCCCATCTTGCCAAACCCGTGGAGATGGACCGGGTTATCGAAACGCTGCTCATCTATCTGGGGCCTCAGACGGCGGGCGCCATTGTTGCCTGACGACGACCGGAATCCCCGGGACGGGCGGGATGAACGCCTTTTTTGCATATTGCCCTTGACAGGCGCGCGTTGTGCCTGTATATGACTACTCCCTTGCTCGTGGCGGCCTGAGACGGGCCGTTGACCGCGGGCTGTCAATCCATAAGGAGAATCCAAATGCGGAAATTTGAGACCATGCTGCTCCTTTCGCCGGAGCTTTCCGCTGAAAACCGCGAAGCCCTCATCGCCGGCCTCACCGGCGTGATTGAGCGCGAAGGCGGTGTTGTGGCGGAAGTGGACAACTGGGGTATGCGCGATCTTGCCTACCCGGTGCGCAAACAAATGCGCGGCTACTACACCCGGCTGGAATATCAGGCTCCGCCCGCCCTTGTCGCCGAACTGGAACGCAATATCCGCATCAGCGACGGCATCTTCAAGTTTGTTACAGTCAGATTGGCCGATGTGGCGGCCGGGGAGGGAGCCTGATGGTTTTCAAGAAAAAATTCGCTCCGCGCCGCAGGTTCTGCCGTTTTTGCGCCGACAAGGATTTGCCGGTCAACTATAAGCGTCCCGACATTCTGCGTGATTTCATTACCGAGCGCGGACAGATTCTCGCCCGGCGCATCACGGGTGTCTGCGCGCACCATCAGCGCGTTCTGACGCGGGAAATCAAGCGCGCCCGCCAGATGGCCCTGCTCATCTATACCGCCACGCACGACAGCGTCGTGAAGAAAAAGAGCATGATTTAAGGGGGCGGAGATGAAACTGATATTACGCGCTGACGTGGAAAATCTCGGCAATCTGGGTGACGTGGTCAATGTGAAGGCCGGTTATGCCCGCAACTGGCTTTTGCCGCAGGGGCTTGCCATGACGGCCAGTCCCGCCAATCTCAGGGTTTTTGAGCTGGAGCGCAAAAAGCTGGAAGCGCGCATGGACTCCCTGCGCGCCGAGGCCAAGGGCCTGCAGGCCCGTCTGGAAGCTCTGGAAGTGCTTGTTCCCGTACGTGTGGGTGAAAATGACAAATTGTACGGCTCGGTCACCACAACCATCATAGGCGAGGCGCTGGCCGCGCTGGGCGTTGAGGTTGACCGCCGCCGCATTCTGCTGGACGCGCCCATACGCCAGCTTGGCGTTCACCCTGTGCGGGTGCGCCTGCATGCGAGCGTTGTCGCGGTAGTGTCCGTGAAGGTGGTTTCCGACAGTCGGACCGCCGAAGAACAGCCGGCCGCGCAAGAGCCCCCCCGCGACAGTATCGGGGGCGGCAGCGCCGCGGAACAGGCGGCGGGCTGAAACCCGATATTGTTTCGCGCCGTTGAAGGCGCGGAATACCGTTACCGCAGGCCATGTCCCAACAGCACAACAGCGCCGCTTCCAGCCGCAAGGCGGGGGGCGGCGCTTTGGATATTTTGCGCCGCGTGCCGCCGCACAGCGTGGAGGCGGAACAGGCGGTACTCGGGGGAGTATTCTGCCGCAAGGATCTCATGCAACGCCTTGCGGATGTTCTGATTCCCAAGGATTTTTACCTGCCCTCCCATGTCATTCTTTTCAACGCCTTTGTGGAACTGTTCAACAAGCGGGCGCCTGTCGATCTGGTCACTGTGGCGGAACTGCTCAGGGATCGCAAGGAACTGGAGGAGGCCGGCGGGGCCGTCTATCTGGCGGAGCTGGCGCAGGCCGTGGTGTCCGGCGCCAATGCGGAGTATTACGCCACCATTGTGCGCGACAAGGCCCTCCAGCGCGCCCTGATCGACGTCTGTTCCGGCATCATCAGCAATTGTTTTGACGCCTCGCGGGAGGTTTCCACGCTGCTGGACGAATCCGAGCAGGCTGTCTTTTCCGTGGCGCAACGCAACACCGGCCGGGATTTTTTTTCCGCCGGCGATCTGATTGTTCCGGTTATTGACAAACTGACCCTTCTTTCCACCTCGCGGGAAGTGGTCACCGGCGTTACCACCGGCTATTTCCGTCTGGACAGACTGACGGCCGGCCTCCAGCCTTCGGACCTCATCATTGTGGCCGCCCGCCCCAGCATGGGCAAAACGGCCTTTGCCCTCAACATGGCTCTTGCCGCCGTCACAAGCCGGAATCTTCCGGTCGTCGTTTTTTCGCTGGAGATGAGCAAGGAGCAGCTCATGCAGCGCATGCTGGCCGCTCACGGCAAGGTGGACATGAGCCGGCTGCGCCGCCCTTCCCAACTGACGCCCGATGATTGGGAACGCCTTCAGGCCTCAGCGGATATTCTGCGCGACGCGCCCTTGTTCATTGACGACACGCCGGCGCTTTCCACCCTGGAGTTGCGCGCGCGCGCCCGCCGCCTGAAGGCGGAAAAGGGCCTTGGCCTCATTGTGGTGGATTATTTGCAGCTCATGCGCGCGAGCCGCCGCAACATTGATTCCCGTGAACTGGAAATCTCGGATATCTCCCGTTCCATGAAAGCTCTCGCCAAGGAACTGGATGTGCCCGTGGTGGCTCTTTCCCAGTTGAACCGCAAGGTGGAGGAACGCGGGGACAAGCGCCCCATTCTTTCGGACCTGCGCGAATCCGGCGCCATTGAGCAGGACGCGGATGTGATCATGTTCATCTACCGCGACGACGTGTACAAATATTCCAAAGCCTCGGAGCGGCCTTCGCACGGGCCTGCCGAAATCATCGTGGGCAAACAGCGCAACGGCCCGGTGGGCACGGTTGAGTTGATGTACATGGCACCGTACACGTCTTTTGAGGACATTGATCGGGCAGCGACGCCCTCGGAAAATTCGGGCGGGCGGTAAGTTCGTTCCACGGCCGCGGTCAATGGCGTTCGTTCTTTTCCTTTTCGCGCTCCTTAAGTATGAAACCCATGAAATGAAGCATGATCAACGCGGCCATGCGCGGCGTGGCGCCTGTAGGATCATACTGCGGGGCGACTTCAACCAGATCGAAACAGACCACTTTGCCTCTCCGGCAGATGCCTTCCAGCAAATCCGCGAGCAGGGAGAAATCAAGCCCGCCCGGTACGGGCGAAGCCAGGCCCGGCGCCTGGCACATGTCCAGGGCGTCCATGTCAATGGTCACATAGTAATTGCGCCCTGGGGGGACGCGCTCAAGCAGCCCTTCCGCTCCCAGTTTGCGCGCCTCGCGTCCGGTGATGATGTCGCTGCCCCAGGCGCGGGCTTCGGCATAGTCTGCCTTTGTGCTGCTGCCAAAGCCGCGCATGCCTATCTGCGTCATGCCAGTGACATGATTCATCTGTGATATGTGCCGCATTGGGGTGCCGTTGGTATAACGTTGCGCTCCCACTCCGCGCGACCAGTCCAGATGGGCATCAAGCTGAATGACGTGCGCGGAACCCAGGCCGGCTATGCCGCTGGCCACAGGAACGGACACGGAATGATCGCCGCCCATGATGACCGGAATGGCCCCGGAATCCGCGAGCTTGCGGACGCATTTCTCCGCCGAGGCCAAGGTGGCATCTATGTCTCCGGTAACAATGCCGCAGTCTCCGCAATCGACTATTTTCCAGGGCGCGGCAAGGTACGTCTCGTCCCGCTCGGGATCATAAAATCCTGCGTCTCCACGCGCATACTGGGTCGAAGCTTCCCTGATGCGCCGCGGGCCGAGTCTGGAGCCGCTCAGAAAACCCACGGCTATGTCGCAGGGAATGCCCAGCACGGCCACGTCGGCCTTCACCGTGTCAAGATCGGTGACAATGGGGTATTTTCCGAAAGAGCATATTCCGGTGATGGGAAGATTGTAACCCATGCGTTCTCCTTTTTCTGCCGGCGGAATACGGTGGTTGCGGCCAAGGCGGAGGCTCAGGGCAGGAGCCTGTCAAGCAGGGCGTCTTTTATCCTGTACGGAAGGGTGATGCGCTCTTTCCCCCGCTCCGTCCTGTTGTATCTGACACAGGTTTTTATGGCGTTGGGATTTCCCGCCCAGCTGCGCCTTGCCACTCCGCCCATGACGTCCCAGCGCATGGCGTTTTCCAGAATCCCGTCAACGCGCGCGCTACCGTCAAGCACCATGCCGAAGCCTCCGTTTATGGCCTTGCCGATGCCCACTCCGCCGCCATTGTGCAGCGCCACCAGGCTCATCCCCCTGGCCGCGTTGCCGGCGAAACACTGAACAGCCATGTCCGCCGTGATGTTGCTGCCGTCCTTGACGTTTGCCGTCTCACGGAAGGGGCTGTCGGTTCCGGCCACGTCATGGTGGTCGCGGCCAAGCATGATCGGGCCTATCTGGCCTTTGCGTATCATGTCGTTGAATTTCAGGGCAATGGCCAGACGGCCCTCGGCATCCTGGTACAGGATGCGGGCTTGAGTTCCGACGACCAGGGCGTTTTTTCCGGCGTCGCGAATCCATATCGCGTTATCCCTGTCCTGGGGGCGGCGTCCGGCATCCATGCAGTCCATGGCCGCCCGGTCCGTGGCGGCGAGATCCTCCGGCCTCCCGGAAAGACAGACCCAGCGAAACGGGCCGTATCCATAGTCAAAGAAGTGCGGTCCCATAATGTCTTCCACATAGGACGGAAAAACAAAGCCGTCAGTGTCGTCCTGCCCGTTTTTGGAAACCTCCCGTACCCCGGCGTCGAAAACAGCCTTAAGGAAGGCGTTGCCGTAGTCGAAAAAGTACGCGCCGCGCTCCACAAGAATTTTTACCAGGGAATA
>JAISOT010000148.1 GCA_031275465.1 Desulfovibrio sp. | reverse complement strand
TCCAAATTGGCATCAATAAAATCACTTCGTTCAATTGCGGCGCGGCGGTTCTGTTCCGCCAAAAGCGCAATAAACCGATGATTTCCTGTAAAAAATTCCTGTAGAAACTTATTACTGTTAGCTGTCGAAAGATCGGAAAGAAGACTTTCTATATTTATTTCGACTTTTTTCGTACTTTCCTGTTCTTCTTTTTGAGTTTCTGTCTGCTTTTTTAGTGATTGAATCTTTTCATATTCCTGCAGTGTTATCTGTACAATGCATTGTATGTATTTTGTCAATTTATAACTGCAATTATTTGCAATTTTATCTTTCATTTTTTTTAAAATCATAATTCTCCAGTTTTTATTGTACATTCAGCTTAGCAGCAAAGTGCAATTTCCTGTTTTTTACGAACAAACGTAAAAATATTTCGTATACATCCTTTTTCAGAGTATCTCGATCAAGCAGCAACAGCGTAAGCGCTTTCCTCCACATTCCCGCCTCCCGGTACAGTTGCAGCAGTCGCCGGTGGCGTTTGGCCGATGCGCTGTACAGGACAGAGCGGTCTTGCGCAAAGGGTATCTGGGCGGCGAGGTGCAGCACGCGCCTGTCGAAATGGGCGGAGTCGTCCGTGATCACCTTGTGGATGGCTTCGGCGGCATAATAGGCGGGCTCCTCCGGCGCGAAAAGATTCGCGTGCAGGTGCAGGAAGTTCCTGGCCCGCGCGCGGAAATCGACCCCTGCCGCCACGTCCGTCAATACATTCCGGATGGCCTGGGCGAGTTCCTCCGTCGAGCGGGCCACCTGGAAGGCGCCCAGGGGATCCTGCTGAAATTTCGGGTATTTTTCGCCGTGGGGATTGTGGTAAATGACCGGCTTGCCCAGGGCCAAAGCCTCCAGCACGCAGGTGGAAAAGCGGCTGACCAGGAGGGTGCCCCGCCTGATCTCCTCATAGATGGTCCGCGTAGAGGGCGAATGGGGGGACAGGTCGCCCCTGTCCACGGGATGTTGGGAAAGGACGAAGGAAATCCCCGCCTGCTTGCAGCCCTCTATCGCCGAGCTTACAAACTGTCGCCGGCAGTCCTCCAGCATGCCGTAGCTGAAATTGACGTTGACGACCGCCACCGGGACCGGGGGAAACACGGCCTTTTCCCGCAGGAATCCGCGCAGAGAGGGCAGCCCGACGACAAAGGTCTTTTGCTTGCGGTATACCGCGGTATAATACTCGCCCGGCAGGAGCAGGAAATCCGTATTCCTGTACGGCAGCGGTTTCTTGCGGGGAGGCGCCGGCGGGTGCAGCACGCAATCGTCGTTGATGCCCTCATAAAAGGCCAGCACCGGGATGCCTCTCTGCTGCAACTGGAGGACCAGATATCGGCTGTCCCAGCCCCAGTCGATACACAGCAGAGCCGCCCGCGCATTGAAAAACAGGGGAAAAATTTCCGTCTGGTCAAGAGAAAAAACCGTGAGCCCGGAAAATTCCCGCAGGTCTTCCTTTTTCACCTGCCGCCCCTGAGGCCAGCCTTTGGAACGGGAGACGTCGAAAAGAACGGACTTGACGCCGAGGTCACGCAACCGCCTGGCGATAAGGGCCAGATGCCGGAAGTGGCCGTCAATTCTCGCGATCATCAGCACGGCGCCGGCGGATGCCTCGGCCATTTCCGGCAGCGTCTTCCTGCCGGCAAGAGGAGGCGCGTCGCGTTCCACGGAAGGAAGGGCGGCAAGAATTTTGCCCGCCAGCCCGCGGCGTTGAAAAAGCGGGGACGCCTGTACTTCGTTGCGGAAAAATTCCAGCAGGGTCCGGGTATCGCTCCCGTCGGAATAGAGCTGAATGCGGCCGTGGATAGTCCGCATGAAGGCCGCCGCGCCCTGCTCCCAGTCTCGCGCGTGGCGGGAAAGAAGACCGGCGCCGTCAAGGACGGCATGCGTCATTTCCCAGGCCGTAATCGCGTCCTGTATTTTTTTGCGCGAAATCGAGCCGGTGATCGTGTTCTCCCAGGCAACCCAGTGGTACACCACAGCGTCCAGGGCGCGGATATCGGCGGCGCGCAGCACGCTGTGGGTCACAAAGGGGATATCCTCATAAAAAATTCCCTCGGCAAAGGCGATCGCGTATCTCTCCAGAAAGCGTTTCGCGTACGCCGCGCCGAAACAGCAGAAGGTATGTTTTCCGCTAAGCGCCTCGCTTCGCCGGCTCGCCAGGCTGTGGCGCGACGAGCCTTTTGCGGAAAGGGGATCCCCGAAGGGGCTGATGCGCGCGAAATCGGCGACGACGATATCCGGACGGCTGTCGTCCATGCTGTCGAGAAACAGCTCAAGCGCGTCGGCGGTCAAAAAATCGTCCGCGTCCAGAAAGGTGACGTAGCGGCCCGAGGCAAGGGCGATGCCCCTGTTGCGCCCGGCCCCCAGCCCTCTGTTCTCCGGGCTGGTATGCACGACCATATTGCCGGCCTGCCGGCGTAGTTGCTCCAGAAGGGCGGGCGTGCCGTCCGTGGACCCGTCGTCAACGATGACAATTTCGTAGAGGGAATCGTCAAGCGATTGGCGGATAGCGGAGGAGACCGCTTGGCGCAGTGTTTTCTCCGCGTTATACGCGGAAATGATGATGGAGAAGAACGGCTCCTGAGGGGCGTCCGCAATCTTCGATGCGTTAGACAAGGGAGTTCTCCAGCATGTCTTTGGCGGGCAGCAGATCTTCCGCCCACAGGCAGCCACGTCCGGCAAACCGCTTGCCCCGGCCGAAGAACAGCGTGCCGGCCTGCCGGGCCGCCTCGTAATCCGTCTCCCCGTCGCCGAACATCACGGTGGCGGCGGGGTCAAGCGCATGATCCGCGATCAGCCGTCGCAGGAGCGCGGCCTTGTCGGGCGGCGTGCCGTACACGCCGGCGAATTTTCCGGCAATGCCCCGCGCCTCCAGAATTTCCGCCAGTTCCCGCCGCGGGGTCCCCGAAGCCACGAAAAGAGGCGCGCGCCCGTGCCATTCCTCCAGAAGATCCTGAAAACCGGACACAAACGGCGCTGCCAGAACAGCCTCCTTGCACAGCCCCGCAAAACGGCGGCCAAGTTCTTCGGATTCCTCAGGGCTGATCGCCCGCCCCTCGATTGTCGCGTACAACCAGGAGAATTTGGCGAAGCGGCTGACCCCCACATGCCGCTCGTGGTAGCGCAGGAAACGGCGTTGGGCATCAAGGCCGAAGGGCTCCGCCAGGGCGAAAAAAGCGCGGGATTTGATGTCCGCTGATTCGAGGATGACGCCGTCACAGTCAAAAACAAGAGCGGAGATCAATCGTTTGGCTTGCGTCATATTAACGGGAGCACTTATTGTTTAACAGATCGAACCATTGGGAATAACTCCCATAAGCGTTTCAAGCGGCCACAGCGCGGAAGGTGTTCAATAATAGA
>JAISOT010000132.1 GCA_031275465.1 Desulfovibrio sp. | reverse complement strand
CATCGGCAAAGGAAGAGGTATCCGGTACGGTGGGGTCAGTTATGTAGTCATACGGATCGCCGATGACATCGGACACGGTGAGGTTGACCAGAACAGTCCGGGGATGCAGGGCCATGGCCAGCAGCCCGCCCTTGACCAGGCTGAGGTGTTTGCGCACGGCGTTGATCTCAATGATATTGGCCCCGCAGGCCAGCAGCAGTATGTTGACGATTTTTTTGTCTTCAAGGCTGATCTCCGGCACGGGCAGCGGCATGAGCGCGGAACTGCCCCCGGTAACGCAGGCCAGGACGATATCGCCCGGACCGGTTCCGCGCGCCAGTTTCAAGGCGCAATGCGCGGCGGCCAGCCCGGCCTCGTCGGGTATGGGATGGCCGGCGAGAAACAGCCGGCTGCGTTCGAGTTTTCCCTTCTGTCCTTCCTTGCAGATGACAACTCCATCTGCAATCCTGTCGCCGAGTATGTCATCAAGGGCTTCGGCAATGGGAAAGCTGGCCTTGCCCGCCCCCAGCACATAGATATTGCCGGCTTTCCGCAGGTCGAACTTCCGCCCGGCAATACGCAGGACATCCCCTTCCAGGGAAATCAACTCCCGGGCTTTTCGGCCCGGATCAGCGGAGGCAAGCCCGGCGTTCAGAATGTCCAGGGAGTCCGCGCGCAAGGCCGTATTGCCATGGGCCAGGAGTTCGTTATGATTTTTGAAATACGTCATGGATTGCCTCTGTCCTCTGGAGCGCGGGGGACCACGAAATCCCTCACGCTCCACGGGTGTGTCGCGAGCCTGATGTGGACGTGCCGCTCAAAACGGATTTTTATACTGCCGGCCCGCGTATACAGCGGCTTTACCCAGTTCCGCCTCAATTTCAAGCAGGCGATTGTACTTGACCGTGCGTTCCGAACGGGTGGCGCCGGTTTTGATCTGTCCGGCGTTGATGCCCACGGTGACGTCGGAAAGAATGGGATCCTCGGTTTCACCGGACCGTTCGGAAACCATGACCCCGAACCTGTGACGGTAGGCGCTTTCCGCCGCGTCCAGACTTTCGGACAGCGTGCCCACCTGGTTGAATTTCAGCAGCATGGCGTTGCAGAATCCTCCGCGCTCGCGCACCAGTTTGGGGTTGGTGCACAAAAAGTCGTCGCCCACGATCTGGATGCCCAGTTGTTCCGTGGCCATGGCAAAGCCTTCAACGTCATCTTCGTCAAAGGGATCCTCCATGGACACTATGGGGTAGTCGCGGATCAGCTCTTTATAGAAATCAAGCAGTTGTTCACGGGTTCTGTACTCGCCCTCAAGCTTGTACATTTTCTTTTCCGCGTCGTAGAAATGGGCGGCCGCGCAGTCAAAGCCGTATTCAACCTTGTCTTTGTGACCGGATTTTTCCACGGCTCCGACCAGATGGTCCATGGCCTCCCTGACGCTGACGATGGGCGGGGCAAATCCACCCTCGTCACCCACGTTGACCGCAATCTTGCCGTATTTGTCCACCAGGATGTCGCGCAGAATGTTGTATACGTCCCAGCCGATGGTCATGGCTTCGCGGAATGTTTCCGCACCCACGGGAAAGATGCAGATTTCCTGGAAATCCAGATCATTGGAGGTAAGACGCCCGCCGTTGATGTAGTTGAGCAGGGGCACGGGCAGGATGTGCGCGTTGGCGTTGAGATAGCGGTACAGGGGAAGATTGCAGGCGCCGGCCGCGGCTCTGGCGCAGGCGAGGGATACGCCGACAATGGCGTTACCGCCCAGACGTTTCTTGTTCGGAGTGCCGTCCAGCCGGATCATGGTCAGGTCAATGGCGCGCTGGTCGCGCACGTCCATACCCGCGAGGGCTTCCTTTATTTCCGTATTGATGTTCGAAACCGCCTTGCCCACGCCCAGGCCGCCATAGACTTTCGGATCCCCGTCCCTGGTTTCCCAGGCTTCACGTTCGCCGCGCGAGCGGCCGGCGGGCACGTCCGCGCGCCCGAAAAGCTCGTCGCCCGCCCACACGTCAACCTGAACGGTGGGGTTGAAACGGCAATCCAGAATTTCCCTGGCTGTGATATCCGTGATCGCGAACTTTTTCCTGCCGATATACATGGTACTGCCTCCGGTTAGAGTGTGTTTTTCCGGCCTGTTCCGGACAGATTCCGGCTTGGCCGCCGCATTGCCGGGACAGGCCTGCCGCCCGAACCGGACGGCGCGCCCCCATGTTTCCAGATGGCCGCCGTCCGGGTGCGCGTTGCAAAGGCTTGTTCCGGAACTGTCTGTCCGCAGCAGGCTGACGTCAACATAGTGGCCGCGCAGTTTTTCACCGAAATCCCTGACGCGGCCTGATTCGAGGCTCTCCACGATGGCCTGGTGCATGCTGATCTGCCGGGACAAGTCATCGCTGCGTTGTTCGAAATACAACCCGAAATAGGCCCAGAAACTGTGGCCCAAAGCATCCCAGGCGGCCAGCAGGGCTTCGTTGCCCGAGGTTTCCACCAGCAGGCGGTGAAACCGCATGTCCGCCTTTCTGTACGCGGCATAGTCTTCCCGTCGGATATGCTCTGCCATGTTCCCAATGCAGTCCCCGAGGCCAGACCAGTCCGGCGGCTGCGAATCTCCCCCGGCAGCGGCATTCAGAGTCCAGTGCGCGGCCAGAACTTCCAGCTCCGTGCGCACCCGGAAATAGTCCCGCAAGCCCTTCTTCGTAAAAGGCCGCACATAGCTGCCCCTGAATGGCCGGGAGATAAGCAGTCCCCTGGCCTCCAGCTCATGCAGGGCCTGCCTGACGGTGGCCTGACTGACGTTCAGCAGTCTGGCCGCGTGCAGTTCCAGAATTTTGTCGCCCGGCTTGAAGTCGCCCCGCAGAATGGCGTCGATCAGATAATCAACAACGTCGGCGCTTCTGCTGCGCTGCTTTAACCCAATCTGCCGCGCCATGCCGTCTCCCTTTTATTTTATCGATTATCGATAATCCAGAGGAACCGTACCAGCGCATACCATTCCAGTCAACACATTTTTCACGCGCGCGGAAAAATTTCAGCTGACCGGCAACATTAGAGCATGTTACGCTTGAGATTATCGCTTTACGGCGAAGTGAATTCGCCTTGCGACAATCTCGCGGCAAGGATTTGCAAACAAATCATTGCAGAGCGATTTATACATTTTTAATGTTAAATCGCTCTAACGGCAGACGCCGGCTCCGCCTCGCGAGACGCGTTGGCGGCAAAAACGGGATCATTAAAAATGTTCCGGCTGCGCGAAGCGAAGCCCGCACGGGAAAACATATCCTGATTACGCACCAGATTCAGCTAATTTTAAGAGCCTGTACGGCATCGGTGGAGTTCTGAGTGCGACATACGCGAGTCGGGCAAACATATCCGGCAAACTGAATCTGCGATTGAA
>JAISOT010000116.1 GCA_031275465.1 Desulfovibrio sp. | reverse complement strand
CCGCAGCTCCCGCTCATCCACGGTGATAACCGGTACTTTCTTTTCTCCCTGCTCCTTGATAGCTTCCATCTGTAGCCCTCCCTTGTCGGTCTGGTGGTTGTTTGGCTATGACCAAACCTCTGTTTTCTTGTGGCGATGCCGGAAGTATATGCCTTGACGACGAGAGCACGGGTTTCTGCGCTTGCTGTTTTCATGTCGCAAGTCTAAACTTTTTTTATATAAAATGAAAGTTAAAATGCTCTAGAAATTAAGCCCTATTTGCGGAAACTTGAGTTGAAGACAGAGTTTTCTGGAGTGACGTTGGCATGCCCCCGGGGAAAATCAACACGCAAGACCCGCAGGAAGAATTCCGGCGGGCCTTGGTTTATGCCTGTCAAATTTTCCGTTCAGGCGCAATGTCCAGACTTTTTCCAGAAAAATTTATATATAATAACTTGATATTAATTATAAAATTTAATTGGCATGCCATTTGCTAAATATCGGACACAGCTTAACCAACCCACCCAAGGAGGTGTCCCATGTCTTTGGTTGTCAATCACAACATGATGGCAATGAACACAGCCAGAAACCTGAATTCGCATTACTCCAGGCTGGCGACCTCAACGCAGCGCCTTTCTTCCGGCCTGCGCATCAACAGCGCGGCGGACGACGCGGCGGGCCTGGCGATCCGCGAACTGCAGCGGGCGGACATCGCCACTCTGCAGCAGGGCGCGCGCAACGCCAGCGACGCCATCTCCATGATCCAGACGGCTGACGGCGCGCTGTCCGTCATTGACGAAAAGCTGATCCGCATGAAGGAACTGGCGGAACAGGCCGCCACCGGCACCTATGATTCTACGCAACGCATGATGATCGAGTCCGAATATCAGGCCATGGCCTCGGAAATCACTCGTATCGCCAACGCCACGGACTTCAACGGCATCCACCTGCTCAACGGCAATCTTTCCGGCGCCGTGCACAACGGCAACGGCCTTACCGCCACCGGCAAAATGAAAATCCACTTCGGCACCGGCAACGATTCGGCGGAAGACTATTATTACATAACAATAGGCAACGCCACCGCTTCCGCCCTTGGATTGGGCAATGCCTCGGCGCAGGACGCGGGGTACAGCGTTTCCACGCAGACCGCCGCGCAGCAGGCCCTGGCGGCCATCAACGACGCCATTGTTTCCAAGGACAAAATACGCGCCCATCTCGGCGCCATGCAAAACCGGCTGGAAAACACCATCAACAACCTGAACATACAGGCCGAAAATCTCCAGGCGGCTGAATCCAGAATTTCGGATGTGGACGTCGCCACGGAAATGACGGAATTTGTCCGCAACCAGATTCTGGCCCAGAGCGCGGTAGCCATGCTCGCGCAAGCCAACTCGCTGCCTCAGATGGCCCTGCAGCTCATAGGCGGCTAGGCCATCTTGACATAGGCTGTGGCAGACCAAAGACTGGAGGTCCGGGGACGCGTCGCCCCCGGACCGGGCCGGCTTGGGGCAGCCGATGGGGGTCTGAACTTGCGGATTGTCATCCGCCGCGCGGCCGGGGAGCGCAACGCGGAGGTTCTTCCTCACGCAACGCCGCCAGGGCCTTGCGCGCGGCATCCTGTTCCGCGCTCTTGCAGCTTGTGCCGCTGCCCGAAAATTCCCGCCCGTCCGGAAGACGCAAGGCGACGGAAAAAACGCGGGCATGGTCCGGCCCGTGCGAGGCCTTCATCTGGTATCTCGGCCTGTCTCTGAAAATCTGCAGGGTTTTTTCCTGCAAACGTGTTTTATAATCCTTCGGCCTGCGCGGCTCTTCGTCAAGCCCCGGCCAATAGGGCGCGAAAAGGCCTTCCACCGCTGCGAGGGCCGCCGCGAAGCCGCCGTCCTCATACACGGCCGCGAGCAGGGCCTCAAAAACGTCACTCAGGACGGAATCGCGGCAACGCCCCCCCTGCATTTCCTCCCCGCGCCCCAGCATCAGCAGCTTGTCGAGGCCCAGTTCCCTGGCCAGCCTTGCCAGCGAACCGGCGCTCACCAGCCTTGAGCGCATGGCGGAAAGCTCCCCTTCGCGCGCGGCGGGAAAACGCCGGAACAGCGCGCTGGAAACGCACAATTCGAGCGCGGCGTCGCCCAGAAACTCCAGGCGCTCGTTGTGCTCCTGAGCGTGGGGGCATTCGTTGGCAAGAGAGGAATGCGTCAGCGCCTGCGTGAGGAGTTCGGGGCGCGCAAAAACATGTCCGAGGCGCTCCTCAAGCGCGGCGCGTCCGGCGGAGGAAATGGCGGCGCGTTGCGGGGTCCGGATGTCGCTTTCGCGGCGGACGCCCTCACCACCTTTCGTCAAAATCATGACGCGTCGCAAACCGCATGCCTGGGAGTTACCAGGCGAAAAGGGGGAAAGCGCGTGCGAAATCCTCCACCCGCTTGCGCAGTTTCACAATATCCGCCGCGCTGGCGCGTTTTTCAAGGGCCTCCACAATAAAGCCGCCCACGGCGCGCATGTCGTCTTCCTTCATGCCGCGCGTGGTCAGGGCGGCAGTGCCCAGACGAATGCCGGAGGTCACAAAGGGCGAGCGCGTCTCGAACGGCACGATATTCTTGTTGACCGTAATGCCCGCCTCGTCAAGGGTATGCTCCGCATCCCTGCCGGTGATGTCCGTATTTGTCAAATCCACAAGCATGAGGTGATTGTCCGTTCCGCCGGAAACAAGGACATAGCCCGCACCCATAAGGCAGCGCGCCAGCGCGGCGGCGTTTTCGACAACCTGTTTCTGATAGCCCGCAAAAGCCGGGCGAAGGGCCTCTCCAAAGGCCACGGCCTTGGCCGCGATGACGTGCATGAGCGGGCCGCCCTGAATGCCGGGAAATATCTGGCTGTCAAGGGGCCTGGACATGTCCCCCCCGGAGAGAAGCATGCCGCCCCGCGGTCCGCGCAGGGTTTTGTGCGTGGTGGTTGTGGTGACGTGTGCGTGGGGAAGGGGACTTTCGTGCAGGCCGACGGCCACAAGTCCGGCAATATGGGCCATATCCGCAACAAGTTTTGCCCCTGTCTCGTCCGCTATGGCCCTGAAGCGGGCAAAATCAATGCGGCGCGGATAGGCGCTCGCGCCGGCCACGATGAGGGCTGGTCTGTGCTCCCGCGCGAGAGCCGCCACCTCGTCGTAGTCGATGCGGCCGGTCTCCCGCTGTACGCCGTAGGACACCACCCTGAAAAAGCGGCCGGAAAAATTGACCGGGCTGCCGTGGGTCAAATGCCCGCCGTGGGACAGATTCATGCCGAGAATGCAGCCGCCGGGCGCGAGGCAGGCGAAATAGGCCGCCATGTTGGCCTGCGAGCCTGAATGGGGCTGCACGTTGACGTAATCGCAGCCGAAAAGCCTTTTGGCCCTGTCCCGGGCCAGCGTTTCAACTATGTCCACATGCTCGCAGCCGCCGTAATAGCGCTTGCCGGGATATCCCTCGGCGTATTTGTGGGTAAGAACGCTTCCCTGGGCCTGCCGCACGGCCTGGGAAACAAAATTTTCCGAAGCGATGAGCTCCAGCTTGCTCACCTGCCGGTCGGACTCCAGTGCTATCGCCCGGGCGACTTCCATGTCCTGAAGCAGAATTTCGTCCATGCCCTATCCCTGATATTTTTTCAGAATCAAACTCGCGTTGGTGCCGCCAAAGCCAAAAGAGTTGCACATGGCGTATTCACAGGCAACCTTTTCCGAACCGCCTGCCAGATAATCCAGATCGCACTCGGGATCGGGATGTTCCAGGTTGATTGTGCCGGGCAGCGTCTCCTCATGCAGGGCCAGCGCCGTGAACACCGTTTCAATGCCGCCGGCCGCTCCCAATAGATGCCCGGTCATGGATTTTGTGGCCGAAATTTTGAGTTTTTGGGCATGATCGCCAAAAACCAGCCTGATGGCCTTTGTTTCCGTTATGTCGTTGAGATGTGTCGAAGTGGCATGGGCATTGACGTGCGTAACGGCGGAGGGGCCTATGCCCGCCTCGCGCAGGGCGTTTCGCATGGCTCTCGCCATGCCCTCCCCGTCCTCTCTGGGGGCCGTCATGTGCCAGGCGTCGGCGGAAGCTCCGTAGCCGGCGACTTCGGCGTAAATTTTCGCGCCGCGCTCCCCGGCTTTGTCCAGCGTCTCCAAAAGCAGCAGCCCCGCCCCCTCGCTGATCACAAAGCCGTCCCGCCCGGCGTCGAAGGGGCGGGAAGCCCTGGCCGGATCGTCGTTGTGCCGTGTGGAAAGGGCCTTCAGGGCCGTAAAGCCGGCCACGCCCAAAGGCGTGACCGTGGCCTCCACGCCGCCCGTGACGGCGGCCGAAATCCGGCCCAGCAGCATCTCGCTCCAGGCTGTCCCCACAGCGTGAATGCCGGAAGCACAGGCCGAGGTGGTGACAATGTTCGGCCCTTTGGCCCCTGTGAGGATGGATACCTGCCCCGGTCCCATATTGGAAATAAGCATGGGAATCATGAAGGGAGAAATTCTGCCCGGGCCGGCTTCCAGCAGTTTGGCGTGCCAGGTTTCCAGGGTATGAAGACCGCCAAGACCGATGCCCAGAACGACGGCCGTGTCAAAGGCGTTCTCCGGCGTGACGGCAAAGCCCGAGTCCTCAAGAAGCATTTTGGCCGAGGCCACGGCGAACTGCGTGAAGCGATCCATGCGCCGCGCCTGTTTGGGCGGCATGAACGCCTCGGGTTCAAACCCCTTTACCTCGCCCGCGATGCGGGCGTCATAGGCCGAAGCGTCAAAAAGCGTTATGGGCGCGATGCCGGATTCACCCGCGATCAGGCGTTTCCAGGTGGCTTCAATGTTGTTGGCGAGGGGCGTAACACCGGCTATGCCGGTTATGACAACACGCGGGCGGGACATGCTGGCTCCTGAAAATTCCATGACGTTGCGGCTCTCCGGCGGGCATCAGGCCCGACGCCCGCCGGGGAACAAAAGGCCGAAGCGTTGCGGCCTCACTCTTTCTTGTTTTCAATATAGGCAACGGCGTCTTTGACCTTGAGAATCTTCTGGGCGTCGTCATCGGCTATTTCAATGTCGAATTCCTCTTCCATGGCCATGATGAGTTCCGTCAGATCCAGAGAATCCGCGCCCAGGTCTTCCACAAAGGATGCCTCGGGCTTCACCTCGTCCTGGCTGACGCCCAGTTGTTCCACAATAATTTTCACAACCTTCGCTTCAAGTTCAGACATTCTGTCCTCCTAAAGTAATTATGCGAATTCAATGCGCGCATGATGCCCTGCATTCGCGATCAGCAGTACATGCCGCCGTTCACGGCCAGAACCTGTCCGGTGATGTACGCCGCCCTGCCGGAGGCCAGAAAGGCCACGGCTTCGGCAACTTCCTGCGCCGTCCCCATGCGTTTCAGAGGGATGGCCGCTTCATAGGCCGCCCGCACCTCCCCGCTCAGGCCGGCAGTCATGTCGGTTTCAATAAAACCCGGCGCCACCGCGTTAACGGTTATCTGCCGCGCGGCCAGCTCCTTGGCGGCGGCCTTGGTAAGCCCAAGAAGGGCGGCCTTGGAGGCGGCGTAATTGGCCTGCCCGGCGTTGCCCGTCTGCCCCACTACCGAGGAGACGTTGATTATGCGCCCTGTGCGGTTTTTGCCCATAATTTTCGCCGCTTCGCGCGTGCAGCAGAAAGCCCCGCGCACGTTGACGGCCATGACGCTGTCAAAATCCTCATCCTTCATGCGGATGAGAAACCCGTCCCTGGCGATGCCCGCGTTGTTCACAAGCACGGCCAGATTGACCTTGTCTTTGATCTCCCCCGCAAAAAATTCCGCCACAGCGGCGCAATCTCCCACATTCAGGGCAAAGGCCGCGGCGCGTCCGCCCCCTTGGGCAATGTCGTCCGCCGTGATTCTGGCCTCCTCGGGGCGGCTCACATAGGTAAACAAAATCTGATAGCCGTCTCTGGCCAGCGCTTTGGCCACCGCTCTGCCGATGCCGCGCGAAGCGCCGGTGACAAGGGCGGAAGGAACTTTTCCGTCCAGTTCGTGAGTAACGTAAGGTGCGGGCATGTTCTTCCCCCAGGCGTACAGTGATCGCGGCAACCTTTTTTAATACACCAAATGCAAACGGATTTCAAGCGAAATTCGACGCATGATGTTTTAACCCGGCATAATTTAACATTTTCTGCGCGCCACTCCCAATCAGGGCTGATAGCGCAACAGGGCCGCGCCCCATGTCAGGCCGGCCCCAAAGGCCGTCGCAAGCACCCTGTCTCCCGGACGGACGCGGCCCTGCGCCCTGGCCTGGGCCAGCGCCAGCGGTATGGAGACTGAGGAGGTGTTGCCGTAACGTGCGACATTGGTGAAAACGCGCTCGCTCTCCACTCCCAGGCGGCTGCCGACGGCTTCGATAATCCTGATGTTTGCCTGATGCGGCACAAAAAGGCCCACGTCCCGCACGGCAAGGCCGTTGCGCGCGAGTATGGCCCCGCAGACTTCCGTCATGCGGCGCACGGCGTATTTGTAAGTTTCCCGGCCGTTCATCTGCAAAAAAAAGTCCGGCCCGACGGGCTGCCCAAGCCCGTACCGGCAGGCGGTGCCGCCGCCGACGGTGATAAGCCCGTTCAGAACGCCGTCGCTCTGGCAGAGGACGTCCTCCACAATCGCGTCATCCCCGCGGGCGGCGCGCGAACATACGCAGGCGGCCGCTCCGTCGCCGAAGAGCACGCAGGTGGAGCGGTCGGTCCAGTTCACGCGGCGGGTCAGAGCCTCGGTGCAGACAAAAAGAATTTTCGCTTCCCGGTTTTCCGCCAGAAGACTGCGGGCCAGAGACAGGCCATACAGAAATCCGGAGCAGGCGGCGTTGAAGTCAAACGCCATGACGGGTCCGGCGTCAAGCTTGCCCGCGAGCATGCAGGCCACGGAGGGGGCGAGGGCATCCTGGGTGCAGGTGGCTGCCATAATGTGGGTCAACCCGCGCGCCTTGACGCCCGCATCCTCAAGGGCGCGCCGCGCGACAATCAGGCCCATGTCGGAGGCGTTCTCGCCGTCAGCGAGTTTGCGCCTCTCCCTGATGCCGGTGCGCGAGACAATCCAGGCGTCGCTGGTGTCGGTGAGTTTTTCCAGATCGTCGTTGGTGACGACGGTATCCGGCGTGTACGCCCGCAATGCGGACAAACGGCAACTCGCGTTCATAATGATCTATCCGTAATGTCAAACAATGGCTCAGCAACGTCTGCCGGTTATGCCTGTTTTCGTCAAATGGCGCGGGAAAAACGCGTCAGTTCCTCGTTGGCCAGAATGGTCTCGGCAAGGCGGGCGCTTGTCCCCTTGCGCACATAGGCAGCCGCCATTTTGACGGCGTTGCCCACGGCGCAGGCGTCGGAGCGCCCGTGGCAGACAATGGCAAGCCCTTGCAGGCCCATGAGCGGCGCGCCGCCGTATTCCGTGTAGTCTATTGTGCGGGCGAACCTGTGGAAGGCCCTGCGGGCGAGCATCCCCCCAAGAGCGGGGAGCAGGCCCGATCTGAAAGCGCGCTTGACCATGCGCGTCAGCGAGGCGGCAAGCCCTTCGCTCATTTTGACGACCACATTGCCGACAAATCCGTCGCAAACCACAACGTCGATATCCCCGATAAAAATATCGCGCCCTTCGGCGTTGCCGACAAAATTTATGTTTTGCGCCAGCTTCAAAAGCTCATAGGCTTCCTTGACCTGGGTATTGCCCTTGCCTTCCTCTTCCCCTATGCTCAAAATGCTCACCCGCGGCGCCGCATAGCCCAGAATGTCGCGGGCAAAGGCGTCGCCCATGAGGCCGAACTGAAAGAGATGATACGGGCGGCAATCCACATTGGCCCCCACATCCACCACCACGACGGGGTTTTTCTCCGTCGGCATCATGGCGGCGAGGGCCGGGCGTTCAACGCCGGGCAGCCGCCCCATTATGAACATGCCGCAGGCGACGGTAGCTCCGGAATGCCCCGCGCTTACAAGGGCATCGGCCGCGCCTTCCCTGACGAGGCGGCAGGCGATCTGGATGGAGGCGTTTTTTTTGCGGCGCAGGACGTCCGAAGGCTTTTCGTTCATGTGCACCACATCGTCGGCATGGACGATGTCATAGCATGCGTCCGGGAGGGCGAGTTTTTGAAGCTCGGCCTCTACCTTGCGGGTGTCGCCGACAAGCAGGACGCGCGCATCGTACAGGCCGGCCGCCTTGACAGCCCCCTCCACGGCCACGGAAGGCCCGAAGTCCCCCCCCATGACGTCCACCGCTACAACAGGGCGATCTTTCATCTCTGCCCGCAAGGCTGCGCCTTGTTTTGCACCGGCTCAGGATGCCTTGCTTTTGTTTTCCACTACCTTGCGCCCCTTGTAGGAACCGCAGGCCGGGCAGACGCTGTGGGGCAGCCTGGGCTCTCCGCAGGAGCAGAAAATGACGGCCGGCACGGCGATGTGGTCATGAGAGCGACGCATTCCCCTGCGGGAACGGGATTTCTTATTTTGCTGAACAGCCATGGGAATCTCCTTGTCAGTATCGCCCGATGCAGGGGACTCCGCGGCAAAAGCGCGGTCCGTCCCGCCTCGGCGCCGCCCGGCCACCCGCAAAAAACGAATGGTTGGGTTTCCGGCAATAATTTAAGAGAGGCGAGTATAGTAAAATGTTGCCTCGTTGTCCAGCGGGATTGAGAGAAGTCAGGTCATGTATAGACCCGCCCCGCGAGTCAAGGTTTTTTTTGAGTTGACGAATCAAGTGCAAGCCATGTATCCGGCATTTTTTACAGGATATTTTCCTGTGCCCATGATGATATCCGCTGGTGAGTCAGAGCCTTTTCCTCTTTCATCGTCATGCCCCCGTGCGTGCTGTCTTGACTATGCACGCCTTTGCGGGATGGAATTCTTCCCCTTTGGTCAAAACTGCCCAGGCTGTTCGGGCCAATTTATTCGCAAGCGCCACCTCTGCCTTGAATATCCCGAGTCTTGCTTTCAGAGCCGCTATTCAGCGATCAAACGTGACCAGGAGACGCGGCAGCCCCGTTCCCTCTCGTTTGCGGCGTTCGATGCCCAGAATTACCGCACGGGCAGCCGGGACGAGTAGCCTCCTCAGCCGCATATTTCCGATCTTGGCAATAATGCCAAGCAGACGCCGCTTACCACCGGAGGAATGCTCCTGAGGTGTCAGCCCCGGATACGCCGCCATCTGACGACCATGTTTGAATTGCTTGGTATCGCCAACGTAAGCGATCAATAGTGGCCCTACCGGATACAGTTTGGTCTGGGCTTGCCAAGAAATGGAGATCCCCGTGCTGGTGGCCGCTCCGAGCCGCATTCCCCGTCCGGCGTCCAAAACCGGCAAGACGGATCGCCTGGACAGCATAAAGCTGGCGGAATTCCTGGCTTGAGACATGCTGAAAGGCATCGCCGTTCCAAGCCGTGAGGAATTTGCGTTACGCGAAATGGAGCGGGCTCGGCAGCATTTGGTGAAGCGGCGGCGAGAAGCACGGCAACACATCCGAGCTTTTCTGTTACGGAACGCCCTTGAAGAGCCGCCCGGCTTAGGTGATTGGGGCCCATCCACACTTCAGGCTCTACGCGAAATGCCTCTGCCGACATTTCCACGCCTCAGCCTGGACAACCACCTGGAAGAGCATGCAAGCATCCTTGCTTCCCTAGCGAAGATCACCAAACAGCTTGCAAAAGCAACCATTGATCCGGGGCATGGCGAACGGATCAAAAATTTGCGCACCGTCCCAGGCGTGGGGGAGACCATAGAGCATACCTTTACGAGTGAAATTTTCCGACCTGAACGGTTTAAGCGGGCTGAGGATATTCGCGCCCATGTCGGTTTCGCGCCCATTACCAGTCATAGCGGCTCAGGCAGGGAGAAAGCATGGTTCCGACCAGTGGGCCAGCGTTATTTACGGAGTCTCCTGGTGGAATCGGCTTGGGTGTTGATAATAGTTGAAAGCACTTATCGTGACTTTTATAACCGTATAGGGAATAAAACCGGCCTGAGCCAAAAGGCCATGACAGCGACAGCGCGTAAATTACTTATCCTGATATGGCGTACAGCTGTTGAAGGGAGACCCTATAGGCAGGCATCAGTCAATTGAGATACGAACGCCAATGCTCACCGGGCGACTGGCGAGTCAGGAGAGGCGCGGAGGAACACTGTTGCTCAGCAACGCGGGAAAATTGCGCGTTCCTGTATTAAAGCCGATTGTACCGAATGGTATTGATCCCCCGATTAAACCTTGCCGCGGTTAGAGCATTTTGACTTTCATTTTATATATCCACAGGAGTTAAACCAGCCCCGGGCATCGCTCGCCGATCATATCCAAGGCTTTTCCGACGGAAGAAAATAGCTCATCAGGCTAACAATTAGCTGAAATTTTTGGATATCATATCCAAAGTATCGGCAACTGGATTCGTGAGTTCGTGAATGAAGGGCGAATTTCTCCTCATCCGAAAGGGCATGGAAAGCCCGTTTTCACCGATGAAGAAAAAAAGGCTCTTAC
>JAISOT010000218.1 GCA_031275465.1 Desulfovibrio sp. | reverse complement strand
CCGACCCCATTCCGAACTCGGCAGTTAAGCTCTTCATCGCCGATGATACTGCAAGTCTCTTGTGGGAAAGTAGGCCGCTGCCAAATCTTCGAAAGCCCCCATAACGGGGGCTTTCCTTTTGGGCCTTGAGGCTTTCGCGACTGGCGGCTGTAAACGCCTCAGGGAACAACCGTATAACGCTGCTTTGCCGGCGGCACCCACCAGGATTCAAAATTGTACATGATTCCGGCCAAAGCCGGCTTTATGCCTGTGAAGCGCCGCTGTATGACGGGCAGGGCATAGGGAACAAAGAGAAAGCAATACGGCTGTTCCTCGGCCAGAACTTCCTGAAAGCGGTGGTACAGCGCGGCCCGCGCGTCCTGATTCGGCGTGGCGCGCGCCTTTTCCAGCAATGTGTCCACTTCCCTGTTGATGTACCGCGTGATGTTAAGGCCGCCATCCCGCGCGCCGGATGAATGCCAAATGGAATAGATGTCCGGATCCTGCGGAATGGTCCAGCCCAGAATTATGGCGTCATAGCGTCCTTTGTGCACAAATTCGCGGATAAAGGCGGCCCATTCCACTGTGCGTATACGCACGTCAATACCCACGCCGGCAAGCTCGTGCTGTATGACTTCGGCTGTCAGAATGCGCTGCTCGTTGCCCTGATTGGTCAGAATAGTGAAGGAGAACGGTTTGCCGTCTCTTTCCAGAACGCCGTCGCCGTCTTCATCCCTGAATCCCGCCTGAGCCAGCAGGGCGCGCGCGGCCGCGACATCCTGCCGCACCGGGGCAAGCGTCGGATGATAGGCCCAGCTTCCGGGCTTGAAAGGGCCGAAGGCGGGCATGCCCTGGCCCAGCAACACGCCCCTGACAATGTCCTCCCGGTTGATGGCAAGGGAAATGGCCTTGCGCACGCGCACATCCCGGAAAAAGGGGTGCGTCATGTTGTATCCCAAAAAGATGTACACGGACGCCAGATAGCGGTACTTGACGAAATTTTCCCGCCAGAGGGGGCCGCTGGTTTCCCGCAGATACTGCATGGGGTTCAGATCCATTACGTCCAGACGTCCGGCGCGGGTTTCCATGAACATGGAGGCCGTGTCCGGGATAATGCGGTATACCACTTCGGCGATATGCGGGCGCCCCAGAAAATAGGTGGGCGAGGCCGCCAGGATGATGCGGCTGCCCGGTTCCCATCTCTTGAGGCGATAAGGGCCGGCCCCGATGGGCTGACGGGCGAAGGAGGTGTTGCGTATGTTTTGTCCCTCAAGAATGTGCCTGGGCAGAATGGGGTTCATCCAGGAGGCGATGGCGCGCGAAAAGAACGTTTCATAAAGCACTTCAAAAGAATAGCGGCCTGTTACCCGAAGCTCCCTGATGCGTAAAAAATCGTCGGCGTAGGGGCTTGCCGTGGCGGGATCAATAACGATCCGGTAGGTAAAAGCCACGTCTTCCGCCGTCAGCTCCTGTCCGTCCTCCCATAAAATGCCCTTGCGTAGCGTGAAACGCAGAAGCCTGCCCTCATCTTCCATGCTGAAATGTTCCGCGGCCCAGGGCTCTACCTGCAAGTCTCCGTTATAGCGCAAGGGCGCGACAAAAAGGAGGTCCGCCACCTCGTGCGAGGCGGAATCCGCGGTGATATAAGGAATCAGATTGGATGCCTCGCCAATGCTGCCGAAAATGATGCGGTCGCCAAAAACCGGCGTCTCCCTCGGTTTTCCGCCGGCGGAGGCAAGGTCGCAGGCCCCCCGGGCGGCAAGGACCAGAAACAGCATGCCGAACATTATGAAAAAATTGTTTTTCATCAAGTTGTTTTAGTTGCCTTTGTCCTCAATCCTGTGCTATCGCATTAGGAGTATGAGCCGTTCAGAGTTGAGTTCCATAAACGAAATGTGCAGCAGATTCCTGCGCGACACCGTGCCGGAGTATGTCAGCGACGCCGCCAAGTATACACTTTCGGACAGCGGGGTGCAAAAAATAAATATTCAGGAGGGCGATACCTGGGAGGTGCAGGGCACGATCCAGGGGGAAGACCTTCAGGTATATACCCCATCGCTGCATTTTTCCCTGACCGGGCGGGCCGTGACGAGCCGCTGCAACTGCGAGGATTCCTTTTCGGGCATTTGCCGCCATGTGGCGGCCTTGGCCATGCATTTCATGGAAGATTTGCGCAGGGAGCAGGGCGGGCCTGAGGAGGCGCCGGCACCGGCTGTGGATTGGAAGCGGAGTTTTCGCAGCTTTTTTTCCGCCGACATGGAGCCGGAACCGGGCCGCTACTATCTTATTTTCCGTTTCGCGCCGGAAGAAGGGCGCCTGCTAGTGTCGTTTTTCCGGGGACGCCAGAACAAAAGCGGCCTTTCCAGCGTACACGCGGAAGTAACCTTGGAACAGATTATCGCAAATCCAGACTGGTGCGAATCTTCTCCCCAACTGCCGCAGGTGGCCCGCCAGATCGGACGTTGTTTGGAATATTACGGCCACAGGGTGGAGTTGCCGGACGGTCTGCTTTCCTGGTTTTTCTGGGCCGTGCGCAACGAGTACTATCTGCTCTGGAAGGATACGGATCAGCCCTGCGGCATTGAAAGCACGCCTTTCGCCCTGAAGCTCAAACCCGTTCTGGATGACGTCGGCCTGCGTTTCGATGTGCTGATCCAGCGTGAGGGACGGCCGCCCCTGCCCATACGCCAGCCCGGCGAAAACGGGGATGACGATACGCCGCTTCTGGAGCGCGAGCCGATTACCTTTCACGGGCAGATGCCCTTGTGGGTGTGTTTCAACCATAAATTTTATCCGGTGCAGACTTCGCTGCAGCCGGGGCTTGTGCACATGCTCATACGCGAGCGCACTGTCGTGCCGCATGAAGACATTTCAGAATTTCTGGACAGGGTCTGGACGAAGCTGCCGGATTCGGACCTGTACCGTCCCCAGGAATTTTTGAAGCTCATGGCTCCGATTTTCCAACCGGCCACCTACAATCCAAAACTTTTCCTGGATGAGGAAGGCAGCCTTTTGACCTTGGAAATAGACAATATTTACGAAACGGTACACGGCGAGTTCACCATCAACGGACCGAACCCGGATTTTCAGACGGGCAGTTACACCTATCAGGACAAGACGTATCTGGTGCGCCGCCACCAGGAAGAAGAGGCGCAGTTGCTCGCCGAACTCGCCCAAACGGGTTTTCAGTCGCGCTCAAGCAAACTCTGGTTCCTGGAACCGGAAGAAGCCATCGCTTTTCTGCTCGATTCCTATCCCGCCATGGTGGAGTATTACCGCATATACGGCGAGCGCGCTCTCACCCGCTACAAGGTGCGCGCCGCACAGGCCGTCATCTCGGCCAGCGTGACGAGCAATGAGAAAGAAAGATGGTTTTCGCTCAATGTCACAGTGGATTATGAAGGGCAAAGCCTGCCATTGGAAAAGATCTGGAAGGCATGGACGCGCGGCAAGCGTTATGTGCAGCTCAAGGACGGTTCCTATACAAGCCTGCCGGAGGCGTGGCTGACAAAACTCGCCCACAGGCTGCAAACTCTGGGCCTTGATCCATCGAAACCGCTGCAGCACAAATTTCAGCAGTATGAAGCAACAGTGTTGGACACGCTGCTGGACGAGATGCCCGATGCGGAGACTGACTCTTTCTGGAATACCCTGCGGGAAAAAATCCGCTCTTTTCGGGAAATCACCCCCGTCTCCGCGCCCAGGGGCCTCAGGGCCAGTTTGCGCGCTTACCAGCAGCAGGGGCTTTCCTATCTGAATTTTCTTTCTGAATACGGCTTCGGCGGCATTCTGGCCGACGAGATGGGGCTCGGCAAGACAGTGCAGACTCTCGCCTTTATCCAGTACATGGTTGAACGCCGTTGTGACGGCCCGAACCTCATTGTTGTGCCTACCTCCGTTCTGCCCAACTGGGAGCGGGAAGCGGAAAAATTTGTGCCGGGTCTCAAGCGAGTCATCATTTATGGGGCGCGGAGGGAGGTACTTTTCAAACAGGTGACGGACGCGCATCTCGTCGTCACCACGTATGCGCTGCTGCGCCGCAACCTGGAAGAGATAGAGAAATATGAATTCAATGCCGTTATTCTGGACGAAGCCCAGAACATCAAAAACCCCAATACGATCACGGCCCGCTCCGTCCGGCGCCTGAAGGCATGCGTGCGCATTTGTCTTTCCGGCACCCCCATTGAAAACAACCTGTTTGAACTCTGGTCTCTGTTCGAATTTCTCATGCCCGGCTTTCTCGGCTCGCAGCACGCCTTTCAGCGGGGAATTGTCAAACCCATCAAGGACGGCGATCAGGAAGCTCTGGATTATCTGCGCGCCCGCGTGCGCCCGTTTATTCTGCGCCGCACCAATGCGGAAGTGGCCCGGGATCTGCCGCCCAAGCTTGAAAGCGTGACTTTTTGCGCTCTGGAAGACGCCCAGGCGGAGTTGTATGCGGCGCTTGCCCGCAAGCTGCGCGAACAGGTTCTGGCCGATGTGGACGAAAAGGGCATCGCCAAGAGCCAGATGTCCATTTTGGACGCCCTGCTCAAACTGCGCCAGATATGCTGCCATCCGCGCCTGTTGAAGATAGAATTGCCCGGTTTTACCAACAATCTGCCTTCAGGCAAATTTGACGCTTTCAAGGATATGGTTACGGAGATTGTGGAAGGCGGGCACAAGGTGCTGGTGTTTTCACAGTTTGTGCGGATGCTGCACATCATGCGGCAATGGCTTGAGAGCGAAAAAATACCTTTCTGCTACCTTGACGGGGCCAGCAAGGAACGACTGGATATGGTGGACAGGTTCAACAACAACGAGCAAATCCCCATTTTTCTCATCTCGCTCAAGGCGGGCGGCACGGGCCTCAATCTCACATCCGCCGATTATGTCATCCACTACGACCCGTGGTGGAATCCGGCAGTGGAAAGTCAGGCCACGGATCGCACCCACCGCATTGGCCAGACGCGTCAGGTTTTTTCCTACAAGCTGATTTGCGAAAATACTGTGGAAGAAAAGATCGTCAAATTGCAGGAAAGCAAACGCGATATTGCCGAAGCCATCATTCCGGGCAAGGACAGCTGGAAATCCCTTTCGCGGGATGATCTGGAAATGCTTTTTGACGTATAACGACCTGCGGCCTTTTGAGCTATGGCTTTCCCGCGTCTGCTCGGATTTTTCAAACGCCCCGGAAATTCTGTTTCTTCGTCTG
>JAISOT010000187.1 GCA_031275465.1 Desulfovibrio sp. | reverse complement strand
ATACCTTATTCCAATTCCAGATGAAAATTGCTTCAATTTCATTGTCCTTGTTTTCGCGAGAACAGTTTATTCACCAGCATGAAGAACAGTGGTGTAAAAAATATGCCGAAAATCGTTGCCGACAGTACCCCGCTGACCACTGTCGTGCCCACGGCGTTTTGCGCCCCTGATCCGGCGCCGGTGTTGAGAGCGAGAGGAACCACGCCGAGAACGAAGGCCAGAGAGGTCATGATGATAGGGCGGAAGCGAATCCGCACTGCCTCCAGTGTCGCGGAGAGCAAACTTTTTCCTCCCCTGCGCAACACTCCGGCAAATTCGACAATCAGAATGGAGTTTTTGGCGGACAAGCCGATGACGGCAAGAATTCCGATCTGGAAATACACGTCATTGCTCATGCCGCGCAGGCTTATGCCTGTGAGAGCCCCGATAATGCCCGTGGGCACGACCAGAAGTACGGAAAGAGGGACGGACCAGCTTTCATAAAGGGCCGCGAGGCACAGGAAGACGACCGACAGGGAAAGAGCGAGCAGCAGCCCTGTCTGCGAGCCGGACTGTTGCTCCTGATAGGCAAGGCCGGTCCAGAGGAAGCCGAAACCTTCGGGCAGTTCCGCCGCAAGGGTTTCCATCGCGGCCATCGCTTCGCCGGAGGACCGGCCCGGCGCGCCCTCTCCCTGGATTTTGACGGCCGGAACCCCTTCATAGCGCTCAAGCTTTGGGGAACCCGTCGCGTCTCCCACAGTCAGGAACGAGGAAAAGGGAACCATCCCGCCCAAAGCGTTGCGGACGTAATAGCGCTCAAAGTCCTTGACCTGCATCCTGAACGGCGCGTCAGCCTGCACGTGGACTTTCTTTGTCCTGCCGCGATCCATGAAGTCGTTGACATAGACGCCCCCCCAATAGGCGGCGATGGCGTCATTGATCACGTTTTTTTCCAGGCCGAGCGCCCCGGCTCTGGCAAGATCTACATGCAGTTCGTATTGCGGCACGTCATCCAGACCTCCGGGCCGCACGTTTCTCAGGTCCGGATGTCCGGCGGCCTTGCGGGTGAGCAGATCGCGCGCTTCGACAAGTGCCCTGTGGCCGCGTCCGGCAAGATCCAGCAATTCAAATTCAAAACCGGCGGCCTGGGCCAGTTCCCTGACGGGCGCGGGGCCGAAGACAAAGAGTCTGGCGTCGGGAATGCTGCTCACCGCGCGCCTTGTGCGGGCGATAACGGCGTTGACGTGCAGTTCTTTTGACGCGCGCAGTTTCCAGTCCTTCAACAATACGTAAACCTGTCCCGTGTTCTGACCATTGCCGGAAAAGCTGTACCCGGCGGTGGTCATGACGTTTTCGACGGCAACGCTTTCCTTGTCGAGCAGATAGCGCTGCACTTCATCGAGCACGGCCTGGGTTCTTTCCATGGTGGCGCCGGGGGGCAATTGTGCCACGACATAGACCATCTCCTGATCTTCCTCGGGCAGAAAGGATGCAGGCAGGCGGAAAAACAGCAACAGCATGACAATGATTCCAAGTACAAAGGCAATCAGCCCGCGCAAGGGGCGGCGCAACGTTCCTCTGACCTGAATCTGATAACGGGCCGCCTGTCTGTCAAACCACCTGTTGAGACGGCCAAAAATGCCTTCATCAGGCTGATCGAATTTTGGCTTGAGCATAGTTGCGGACAATGTTGGCGTCAGAATCAACGCCACCAGTACCGATAGGGTCATGGACGTGACAATTGTCAGGGAAAACTGCCGGTAAATTATCCCCACGGAGCCTTTCATAAAGGCCATGGGGATGAAAACCGCCGCAATGACTGTCGCAACGCCGACCAAGGCTCCGCTTATTTGCTCCATGGATTTCAGGGCCGCTTCCCTGGGCGTCAGTTTTTCCACGCGCATCAGCCGTTCGACGTTTTCCACCACAACTATCGCGTCGTCCACCAGCAAACCGATGGAGAGAACCATGCCGAACATGGTCAGGGTGTTTATGGAAAAGCCCGCCGCCGCCAGAACGCCGAAGGTGCCCAGAAGAACGATGGGAATGGCGATGGTGGGGATTAACGTGGCCCTGAAACTTTGCAGAAAAAGGAACATGACCAGAAAAACGAGAACAATGGCCTCGCCCAGGGTCTTGAAAACTTCCCTGATGGAAACGTCAAGAAAGCGGGTGGAGTCAACCTGGTATACATACTTCATGCCCTCCGGGAAAAAAGCCGAGAGGGAGCGCAGTTTCGTCTTGATGGCGCTGGCCGTTTCCAGCGCGTTGGCGCCGGAAGCAAGCATGACGCCGAGCGCAACCGCCGGTTTCCCGATATTTTGGACGGTTGTGGTGAACGATTCGCCGTTCAGTTCAATGCGGGCAACATCTCGTAAAAAGAGTTGAGAACCGTCAACATCCGTCCGAAGAACAATTTCTTCAAATTGACGCGCATCTTCCAGGCGGGACGAGGCGGTGACGGTAAAATTGATCTGCTGCCCGCCCACAGCCGGGGAAGAGCCTACCTGTCCGCCTGTGCCCTGACTGTTCTGTGCGCGGATGGCGGAGATGACATCCGAAGGGTTCAGTCTGTATTGCTCGCATTTTTCCGGATCAAGCCACACGCGCAT
>JAISOT010000120.1 GCA_031275465.1 Desulfovibrio sp. | reverse complement strand
AGCCTTTGCACATTGTGATTCACCGCATGCATCAGCTTTAAGCCAATTTTGAATGGTTTTATAGTGTACACAATAGGCTTCAGCCAGTTGTTGCTGAGTGAATCGGCCTGTCTTATAGGCTTCAACCGCTCTTTCTCTCGTGTCTTTGCTTGCTGTTGGCATACAGGAATTTTAAACTGTTTTTTAGATATTTTCAATGACAAAACGCTCTAAAAAGACTTTATCCGAAATTTTAAAGGTTACATGGTGCTGGGGCGGGCGCGTCCAGGCTTGCGTCCATATCCGTAAACTGACCAAAGTCGCCGGCCGCCAGCGCCGAGAAAAGCATTTTCGTCAGTTCCTGGTCATAACGCCGGGTATCGGCCGCCAGCTCCCTGGCGGCTTCCAGCATGTCCTTGCCCCCGGCATAGGGCCTCTCACTGATCATGGCGGAAAAAGAATCCACCGCGGCTGTTATGCGGCCTGTACGACTTATCTGCGTGCTTCTGATTTTTTGCGGATAGCCGGAACCGTCCATGCGTTCGTGGTGTTCATAACAGGCCCTGAGCAGCTCCTCAAAGGAAAGTTCAATTTTCTGCATCAGCTTGACGCCGATAACCGGGTGCAGGATCACCTTTTCCCGCTCTTCGCTTTTCAGGGGGCTCTGCTTGTTGACAAGAAAGGCGGGGACCTTGCACATGCCGATATCGTGCATCAAAAGGGCCACCGCCATGCGGTCCATGTCTTTGCGGCGATACTCCGCCACGCTCTGCAGCCAGAGCCACAGACCGAGGGACATGCAATTGACGGCATGGCGGGCCTGATCGTGCTTGCGGAAAAGACGGCGGACAAAAGCGTTGATGCGATGCCTGTCCGCAAAAATATATTCGGTGGTCACCAGAATGTCGCGGTAAAGCGGGTCAAACACCGCCTTGACCGGCTGCCCGCAGAAGTCGGCATAGCGCATGCCCAACGCGCGGATGCAGATATCCGCGATTTCCGCCTCCTTGAGGTTTTGATCCTGCAGAACAAGGTCAAGCTGCCTGATGATATGGCGGGAATAGATGTGGTGGTCCGTCCGCGAGACAAAGAGGTTGCCTTCTTCGCATATGCGGGCGACTTCCATCACCTGCTCATTGGTCAGGCGCGATTCCTTTCTGCAATACGGAGCCAGCACCATAATGTCTTCGCGAAAACGGAACAGGTCCACCGGCGGCCTGTATTTGGGAAAACTGCCCAGAATTTCGCTGCTTATCTGATAAAATTCGTCATTGATATGCCCCGGTATGGAGGAGTTCATTTTTTCAGCCATGCGAGTTTGTTTCCGCAAAGGATGCCGCGGTCATTTCCAGTACAATTTGACCAGATTGGTGCCGCGCGGCGTGTCCGACGCTCTGGAAATCTGGCCGGCGGTGATGACGGCGCAGTCGTTTACCGCGAAATCCGGGCTGATGTTGATGAATTTTTCCGCCCTGTCGAGATGGCTCAGGGGCTCGTCCTCCTTGCACACAAAAACCGGATCCACGCCCCAGACGAAGTTGAGGCTCTTGACGGTAACGGGATCTGTGGTCAAGGCGTAAATGCGTTGCGGCGGCCGCCGTTCGGAAACCTGCCGCGCCGCCGCGCCGCTGACGCTGTGGGCCACGATGGCCTTGGCCTGCGCCTTGTCGGCCAGCAGGCAGGCCGAATAAGCCAGAAATTCCGGCATTCCCCTGTTTGCGTCGGGCTCCTCCAGTTTGCGCCGGTCAAAAAGCAATCCCTCGGCCTCATCTGTAATTTTGCTCATATAACGTACTGTTTCCACAGGAAAATTTCCCATGGCCGTCTCCTCGGAAAGCATCACGCAGTCCGCTCCGTCCAGCACGGCATTGGCCACGTCCGTGGTTTCCGCGCGGGTGGGGGCAGGGCTGTTCATCATGGAAAGCAGCATTTGCGTGGCTACGATCACCGGCTTGGAAGCCCTGTTGCAGGCGTTGATGATGCGCTTCTGCAGTCCCGGCAGCTTGGGCAGGGGGCATTCCACGCCAAGGTCGCCGCGCGCCACCATAACAATGTCGGTTTCTTCCAGAATGGCGTCCAGATTGTCCACAGCGCTCTGCCGCTCCAGCTTGACGACCACAGGCAGACGGCGTCCGGCGGCTGCTATGAGGCCTTTTGCCTCGCGCACGTCTTCGGCTGTCTGCACATAGGAAATGGCCACGGCATCCACGCCCAGGGCAAGCCCCTCGGCGAGATCTTTTTTGTCCTTGTCAGTGAGGGCACGCACTTTGGTTGCCTTGCCGGGCAGGGCGAGCCCCTTGCGTGAGGTCACAATGCCGGCATTATCCGCCCTGAGACGGACAAGTCCGTCCCCTCGGCACTCCTGCACAATGAACTGCAGGCCTCCGTCGGCCAGCACCATGCGGTCGCCGGGCACAAGGCTTTCCAGAATGATTTCATGATCAAAGGGCAGGTAGGGCATATCGCCGACGCGCCTGCCCGTGGGGCCGAGCAGAAGATCCATGCCCTTGCTCACCTGGATGGATTGCTCCTCCAGCACGCCAAGGCGTATTTTGGGGCCGGAAAGATCCTGCATGATGGTGATGTGGCGGCCAAGCTCCGCCTCAACCTCACGTATCGCTCCGATGATTTTGACAAAATCAGATGCGCCCCCATGTGAGAAATTCAGGCGGAACACGCTCACGCCGGCTTCAGCAAGGGCCTTGAGGCTTTCCTTGGTGTTGGAGGCCGGTCCGATGGTGGCGACGATTTTCGTTTTCATGACCGTTCCTTTTTGTAAAAGGGTCCAGTTGCCGCTTATCGGGGAAAAATACAGCACTATCAAAAGATCGTCAATCTTGCCGCCTGTGGATATCTTGAAACGCAAAAGTGGACACCCGGCCTGTCACATGGTATTCAGGACGTATTCACGCGCATGGTTGTATCGGGATGCCCGACGCAACTCCCCGTGCGCAGAGCCGGAGCGATGCAACTGACGGCGTTGAAAACCGGGGAAAAGGCTATGCTGTCTCATGATATTCTGGATAATTTCAGCGAAGGATTTTGCCGCTGGACGCCGGATTGGCGCCTGCTGAAAGCCAACGCGGCCTTTTTCCGCCTGACGGGCCTTAAAGCCGAAAGTCCTTTTTCCGAAATCCCCGATGCCGACAAACGTTCCTTCACGTTCTACGAGTTGGGCAGCGCTGTCGCGCGGCAAACGGAAAACCTGGACTCCGTCGACAACTTTGAACTCCGTCTGGCGCGTGAAACCGGCGGCCATTGCTGGCTTAACATAAATGCCCGGCGCGTCCCGGATGCCAATGGCCAGACAAGTTATTACGAGGCCTATATAAGGGATACTACAGATCTGAAGCTCAGGGAGGCGGAGCTGTCCCATCGGACCTTTTACGACCATCTGACAGGCCTCGCCAACAGGGATCTCTTCGTCGACAGAATCCAGATGGCCCTGCAGACATCCAAAAGGCGCAAGGAAATCCGATACGCGGTGCTCAGCTTTGATTTGCGCCATTTCAAAACCATCAACCAGCACTATGGGCGGAGCTTCGGCAACATGCTGCTGCGCCACACGGCGGCAACCATCCGTTCCTGCTGCCGCGAGGCGGATACGGTTGCCCGTACCGCCAGCGACGAGTTTGGCGTGCTTCTTCAGGGCCTGGAGGACGGCGCGCAGATCGTCAAAATCATAAAACGCGTCCACGCCAAGCTCAACGCGTCTTTCAGCGCCTGGGAGCAAAATATAAATTCGGTAACGGTCGACGTCGGCGTTATATTTCCCATAACGGACTACAACAAGCCCGAGTCCGTTCTCCGTGACGCGGACATAGCGGTGGAGAGAGCCAAAGGCACCCGCAACCAGCTCAGGTGTAAATTTTTTTCCAGAAGACGGCTGGAAGAAGCCCGCAAACATCTCTCCCTGTCGGCTGTCTTGCAGGAAAAGCGCAACGTTGAGGATTTTTATCTGGACTATCAACCCATTGTGCGGCCTCTTGACGGCGAAGTTCACTCTTTTGAAACCCTGGTGCGATGGAAGCACGGGGACGCAATCGTGCCTCCGTCCGTTTTCATTCCCATAGCCGAGGAAACCGGCTTTATAGACAGGCTCGGTGATTTTGTCATTGAGGAATCCTGCCGTCAGATGCATTGCTGGCAAGAGAAATACGACGCCAATGTCCGGCTTCATGTCAATATTTCCCCACATCAGCTCGTTATACCGACATTTCCCGAAAAAGTGCTGGCCATGCTGTACCGCACCGGCGTCGACGCTTCCCGCCTGCTGTTTGAAGTGACGGAATCCGCATTTCTGCGCGATTTCGAAAGAGTCCTTTACAATATAAACGCCGTTCGCAAGCATGGCATACAGTTTTGTCTGGACGATTTTGGAACGGGTTATTCCTCCCTGAGTTACCTGAGGCATCTTCCCATTGAGTGCCTCAAAATTGACCGCAGCTTTGTCAATGATCTGGAACGTGACGAAAAATCCAGGATACTTCTCAGACATATCCTCTCCATCGGCACGGATATGGGATACAGCATTGTGGTGGAGGGCGTGGAAAGGCAAACGCAGATAAACCTGCTGGGCGATCTCAGCCGGTTGCTGATACAGGGCTATTATTTTTACAGACCGCTGTCCGCCGTTTCTGCCGCTGCCCTGCTTGAACTGCGAAAGGAGCAGTAACCGGAGAATTCATCCATGCCCTTCCCGCGTGCGAAGGACTTTTTCAGAGAGTATTAATAAAAGAATGTTTTAATATCCTCCCTGACCCCATTTACGTGAAAGCGGGCGAACCAATGTCGCTGACGGCAGTTGTTGCGCTCAATGCTGACCGTTCCGCCTTTCCCGTTATAGCATTTTACGCTTGAGGTTGTCGCTTGACGGCGAAGTGAATTCGCCTTGCGACAATCTCGCGGCAAGGATTCGTGAACAAATCCTTGCAGAGCGATTTATACATTTTCAATGTTAAATCGCTCTAATCACATGGGGGAAACCTTCCAGTTGTCTACGCAATACCGCCAACCCTTCCATTTTTTGAGACGAGTCATGAGCTCGGCAAATGTTCTCTGATCACGATCCCCACATTCCCAGTCAATGAGTTGACCGGTATCGCGACAATAAGCTTTCCAGAGCCAAAGTTTGTTTTTTTTGAACGCAAGTAGTGCCACATCTCGTTAAGTTCAACAACGACAGCTTCTTTAGGTGCCGGTTTTTCATAAACACGTTCAGCAAAATTTCGAATCCAACGCAATACAGCCGGTGTGGAAACATGGAATATCCTTGCAATAGCGTTCATGGATAGTCCAAGAGTATACAACAATATGGCAGCGGCTTTTTCATTTGCGGGTTTCCCTCTGGGGGTTGATCGCGTAAATTGAAACCCACAAATTTTGCAGCGATGCCGCTGCTTACCTAAATGCTGACCATTTTTAATGATATTCTGGCTATGACATTTTGGGCATTCCGGCATACTTCCTCCTTGTGGTTACGGAGGTAGCATATAAATAAAACATTCTTTTGTAAATACTCTCTGAAAAAAAACCCGGCTCGTGTCGGAAAAATTTTCCTCCTGCCGTCAGGCAGCAAAAGACAGACGGCGCTGATTACCTCATGCCCGCGACCTGAAAGGCAGACAAGCATGTCCAGGGCATTGCCGGCATCACGCGGCTTGCCCAGAATGTTCCCGTCAATGGCCACCACAGTGTCCGCCCCCAGCACCAAGGCATCCTGCGCCTTCATCTGCTCCGCCGCCGCCAGTGTTTTGGTCTCGGCCGCGCGGCAGGCGTAATGTTCCGGCGATTCGCCGGAAATCGGGGAAGGCTCAACCTCCTTGGGACAAAAAAGGGTGAAGGGCAGCCCCCAGTCTTCCAGAAAACGCCGTCTCCGGGGAGAAGCCGAGGCCAGCACGAGACGCAGGCCGGGAGCTGGCATGAAAAGGCGCGTCATGATGCCGCGCTTTGCCCGGTGGCGTCCCAGTCGGCGCGGGGAATGGCTTCCTCTTTCAGCATGACGGGGATGTCGTTCCTGATGGGATAGACAACGCGGCAGGCGCCGCAGGCGAATCCCTCGTCACCGTTACGGTTCAATAACGTAAGATCGCCCAGACAGGTCGGGCAGGCCAAAATTTTCAACAGTTCCTCGGCATTGACCGGCATTGCTCACTCCCGTGTGCGGCGGCGCAAGAAATTGCGCGCATGTGATCTCAATTTCAATGACTCTTTGCTTTTTTCCCGCAATAACATATCTTGAACAGAGAGTAAATTTCCATGTCATTGATTGATCTGCACATGCACTCCACCGCTTCGGACGGTTCCGACTGTCCGGCCCAGCTTGTCGCCGTGGCGCGTTCAGCCGGCCTTGCCGCCATAGCCCTGACCGACCATGACACCATAGCCGGCCTGGACGAAGCCGAAACAGCCGGCAGAGACTCGGGCATAACCGTCATTCGCGGCTGCGAACTTTCCACCTCGGCGGAAGACGGTGCTCTCCGCATGCATATACTTGGCCTCTGGCTGCCCGGGGATACGGGAAACCTGCAGGCTCGCCTTCAAGATCTGCGCGTCAAACGTGACGCCCGCAACGAGAGGATTGTGGCCTTGCTGCGTGGGTGCGGCCTTGACATCAGCATGGAAGACGTGCGCGCCCAGGCGCGCGGGGAAAGCGCGGGGCGGCCGCACATCGCGGCAGTGCTGTTGGCGAAGGGATATGTGGATACGCCGGCGGAAGCCTTCAGACAGTATCTGGGCAGACAGGGCAAGGCCTACGTGCCCAAGGAGGTCATGAAGGCAGAGGAAGCCGTGCGCATGCTAGCCGGTTTGGGCGCCACCGTGTGCCTGGCCCATCCCATGCTGGACAGGCCTCCACTGGACAGGCTGGAAGCGCTTGTTGCCGGTCTGGTTCCCCATGGCTTGAGCGCCGTCGAAATCTGGCACAGCGAACATTCCGCCGAAGATACTCGCGCCGCCCTTGATTTGGCGCGGCGTTTCGACCTTGGCCTTTCCGGCGGCTCGGACTATCACGGCCTGAACAAACCGGGCATACGGCCGGGCGTCGGACGCGGCAATCTGCGCGTAGGGACTGACGTACTGGAAAACCTTGTGCGTCTTCGCCGCAAACGCGGCCTGCCCGTCTAGTGTCACGTTCATGAAATAAATTTGATTTATGCGGAAAGTGGTTTTCCATCGTAAGTCCATTTGAACGGGTGTGCCGATTGCTCGTTATAGCATCGGATATAACGCATGATCTGC
>JAISOT010000086.1 GCA_031275465.1 Desulfovibrio sp. | reverse complement strand
TCGCCCTGCACTTCAATACGCACGCCTTCGGAAGTGTTGCCCACAAAGCCGGTAAGTCTTTCCTCCCGCGCCAGCCTGAAGACAAAAGGCCGCAGGCCCACGCCCTGTACCTGGCCTGCCGCCACAAAGGCGCGCCGTATGATTTTCATGCGGCCAGTATGCCACCGGCTCGCACGCAGGGCAAGGAGAAGAACGAAAAACTCCGGAAACGCCCCCGGCCCCCGCGCTCAAGGGCAACGGTTGTCGGCGAAGAAGAAATCCGAACTCCAACTCAGGGCGCCCGTCCACGCGGCGGACAAATCCGCCTCGGTCAGTCCGCAGCCTTCCGCCAGTTCAATTGCCTCATCCCATTCTCCGCGCTGATAATACTCCAGTATGTCGAGCCAGGGAGAATAAGGGCTCTGTTTTCCCAACAGGGCGTCCAGCACGCCGGGATTCAAGGGAACGCCTTCCAGCAGGCTTGCCAGCGGCACTTTGAGAATGCTCTCCAGCAGGGAGAACAGCCCCGTCAGGAAAAGTTCCTGCGGCTCTATCCCGGAGGGCAGCCGGGAACGGGCGCGGGCGGTTTCACCCAGACTTTCCAAAAATTTCGCCCGCTGCGAGGCAAGGAAAGAGAGTTCAAACGCGGCCGGCCCCTCATCCAGAGTGCCGAGCACGTTGACGCACAGCCATTGCGTGAAGGTGGCATGCCCCATAAGGCGCAACGCCGTAAGCACGTCTTTGATCTGTTTGCTGAAAGCAAAATGGGCTGAGTTGACGAAAGTCAGCAGACCGGCCGTGAGCAGCGGCATGTGCAGTATGGCGGCGCTCAGCGCCTCCACGTTGATCGGTTTTTTGCTGAGCAGGGAAAAAATGTGCATGCGCTCCACCTGAGAACTGCTGGGAGCCTTGTGGCGCAATACTTCAGGCTTGCTGAAGAAAAATCCCTGAAACAGAGAGCAGCCCAGCTTCAGGCACTGTTCGCGCGTCTTGAAATCCTCCACTTTTTCGGCCATCAGAACGCACTGGCATTCCCGCGTCTTGTCGAAGGCAGCCTGAAGCCCCTCCGCGCCACAGCCGAGAACGTCAATTTTGACGATATCCACCAGGGCGAGGAATGGAGCCAGCTCGTCCTGACCCGTGTAGCCCTCCAACGCGAGTTTGTACCCCTCATCCCTGACCGCGCCGAGGGCGCCCGTCACACCCGGCGTCGGCAGCACGCCTTTGAGGATCGACAGTATGCACTGTTCTTTCGGCAGCAACTTGATAGCCTGCGCTTCAATCATGGCTGCGGGGAACTTAATGCACAGCTTCTGTGAAGGGCGCAGGCCCTGTCGGGCGCTTTTGTACCCGCCGGCGATAATGCGGGCCGTAGCCACGGCGTCGCTTCTGATGTCGGCGCATTCAGTATTGGAGAGCGTACGGTAGAGCAAATCATAACCCCAGATATTCCCCTCGGCGTCAAAAATGGGCTGCCGCGCCATGGCGACATCAGCTACAGGCGTTTTATCGCCTGTATCGGATGTGTCGTCACCGACAAGAGAACGCTGAATTTCCTGATAGACGAGTGTTTGTATTTGTTCAATCATGAGCGCCTGTCCCCTTAGAGCATTTCAACTTTGAGATTACCCATCAAGTTCTCATTGGGCTACGCCCGCTCAGGCGCTTAACAGCACAAATAAGTTGCGCTTGCGCTTTCGCGGCGGGCGTCCGCTCACGCGGTCGCCGGAGCAATTTCATTCTGAAATTGCTCTAATTTTACGTACCGGGAGTGACGGCGTTTTTGTAACGCGCCGGGTTTCCCCATGTGAACCCGGAGCATGTCTGACGTTATTTGTCAGTATGCCTCGAATCCGCGGAATTATGCAATACCCAATTTCTGCATCCGGTGCTGCAGCGTGCTGCGGGGCAGACCCAGGCGCGCGGCCGCGCCCTTTGGCCCGGAAACAACGCCGCCCGTGCGGGAAAGGATCTCAAGAATATGGCGGCGCTCCGCCTCGGCAAGGGTCTCGTTTCCTTCCGTGAAAGCCGCCGTGCGGCGTTTCGGCGACAAAACAGACGGCGGACGCGTTTCTCCCGCAGGCGGCGCGCAGCGCGCCGCCGCCGCGTGGATGCCGTTTTCCGCCAGCACGGCCTCCACATCGCCGAGCGTCAATTTGCCGTAAACACTCTGGCAGATGGCAAGACGCGTTATGGTGTTGCGCAGTTCCCGCACGTTGCCGGGCCAGTCGTGGAGCAGCAGCGGACGCAACATCGCGGACGAGAAAGCCGTTCGCGGCAGCCCGAGATTGCCCGACGCCTGATCGGAGATCAGGACGATGAGCGGGCCTATGTCCTCCTTACGCTCCCGGAGGGGAGGAAGCGTTACGGTGAAAAAAGCCAGGCGAAAAAACAGGTCGGAGCGCAGCCTGCCTTCGGCCACGGCCGCGCCGACATCCGCATTCGTGGCGGCAATGACCCGTACGTCGGCCCGCAGGGAAACGCTTTCGCCGACACGCTCAAAACTGCCGTCTTCCAATACCTGGAGCAGCTTGCTCTGCATCCCCGGCGCAAGATCGGCAATCTCATCCAAAAACAGACTGCCGCTGTCGGCCAGTTCAAAACGCCCCACGCGCTTTGCCAGCGCTCCGGTAAAGGATCCCCGCGCGTGCCCGAAAAGTTCGCTCTCAAAGAGCGTCGGCACCAGGCCCGGACAGTTTACCCGCACAAAGGGACGATCCTTGCGCGGGCTGCGGCGATGTATTTCCTGCGCAAAAAGGCTTTTGCCGGTGCCGGTTTCCCCCAGAAGCAGAAGAGGGACGTCAAGGCCGGCCACGGCATCCAGATGTCGCATGACTCTGCGCATGGCCTTGCTGTAACAGACAATTTTTTCACCCTCGGCGGCTTCAGGACTGAGCCGCGGCTGTATACGGCTCACCGCGGCGTCGGTTTGCTCAAGCGAAAGCACCGCGCCGAGACAAATGGCGACCGTAGGCGCAAGTTCCAGAAAAAACGCGGTTATTTCATAGATATTTTGCGGTTTTTTGGCAAAAGAGCAGTGCAACGTGGCAATAATCTCATTGTCCAGAACCAGAGGAAAAGCCATGGTGACCGTGAGCCCCGCCTCGGCGATGGGGTGAACCGAGGATTCCGAAAAATAACGGGCAAAATCCGTGATGATGACAGGCTTGCGCGTGGCAATGACGTGCCCCGCCACCGTGCCGGACGGGTCAGCCGGACGCACGGGCGACAGCGTGCTGACCACAGTGCCTTCCGCCGCCGTGAAATACGTCAGCATTTCGGAATGCTGGTCATAGAGATTGATGCACAGCCTGTCAAAGGTGAAATATTCCTGAATAAGGCCGGAAAGCGCGGAAAAAAAAGCCTTGCGCCCGGCCCTTGCGACAAGCTTGCGCATCAGCTTTTTACCGACCTCGTCAGCGCACCGGCTGACTATATCCATGCGCAATGACACTCTCTTCCTCCAAAGTCGGCCTGCGTCAATATGCCCTTATCCGGGCGGAATATCCATATCCGGGCGGCAAAGTGACCTTTACCGGCCAGTGCCGCGCGGTCGGATTCGCCGGCCAGGGATATTCTACCTGATCTCCTGATACCGGGTGATGTACTTTTTTGCGCCCTCAAGATCCGGGTCGACGCCAAGCCCCGGAGCGTCGGGCAGGTGGAGATTTCCCTCTTCAACCGCCGGAAAGGGCTGCGCCAGAAGTTCGCGCATGGGGCTGGGGGTGCAGTCGACTTCAAGCAGGCCGTCGCCCCCGACGGAGGCCAGCAGGTGGGCCGAAGCCAGAAGACCTATGCCGCTGCCCAGGAAATGCGGGCAGTAGCGCCGCTTGGCCCGCAGAATCTCAACAGCCAGTTCCTTGCAGACGGAAAGGCCGCCCCATTTGCAGACGTCCGGTTGGACAACGCCCAGAGCCCCGCTGCTGACGGCCGCCGTGAAGGATTCCCTGCTGCGCAGGTTTTCCCCGGCAGCCAGCGGGATGCGGCTTGTTGAGGCAAGTTCCTTCCATTCTCCCAGGGGACGGTCGCAGCGCAACGGTTCTTCAATCCAGAAAAGGGGGTAGTCCTGAAGCTTGCGCACCTGATCAAGGGCCGCCGGCAGATCCCATCCCTGATTGGCGTCGACCGCGAGCTCTTCGCCTTTTTCCATGCAGTCGTATGCCTCGGCCAGATTCCGGAAATCCTGCTTTTCGCCGAACGCAAACTTGATTTTGAAACGCCGGTATCCTTTGTCCCTTGCCCTGGCAAAGGTTTCGGCGATGCCGGGGTGATTCACACCGCTGGCGTAAGTTTTCACGGTGGTATTGCCCGCGCTTCCGAGAAGTGAGCGCAGGGGAACGCCGGCCCTGCGGGCGGCCAGATCCCAATGGGCGA
>JAISOT010000006.1 GCA_031275465.1 Desulfovibrio sp. | reverse complement strand
AGACCCCTGGGCGGTACCTTCGCTTCCCCCGCGGACGTGCCGGATACCGTGCGCTTCTCCTGGACCGGCAGCGGCGATGGCCTGCTCCGCGACGGCGATGGCGACAAGCTGCTCTTCGGCGGGGCCGGCAATGACGTTATGCGCTACCATGCAGGCGACGCCGTTGACGGCGGCGAAAATCTGGACTTCCTGCTGGTGGACGATGGACAAACCGACATCGGCGATCTTCTCGAAACCGGGGCGGTCAGAAATGTCGAGTTCATTGTCCGGAACTGGCACGAAACATTGTCCGACCTGGCCAACATGGGCGATATCATAACCGCGCTTAATGACGCGGGTCTGAATGTTACCGGCAACGGCCTGGTCACCGGCCTCGGTTCGGAATGGAGCGCGTCCTATAATGCCGACGGCGGATATTATACCTTTACCGACGGAACCGGCAGCGCAACCGTCGCGGTCTCTGAGGTCCATGTTGATGCGGCTCTTCAGACGGAAATCATGAAGAGCGGTTCCGGCACGTAAGCCCGGGCAGTAAACACCAACCTCCAGCGCGGCCGGGCAACCGGCCGCGCTGCCTTTGCGGGCGGAACGCGGATTATTGCGAATCCGCCGTCCAGCAGGCCGTTTGATGGCCGCCGCCGGCAATCGTCGGGGGCGGCTCTTCCCGGCAGCGGGCAACCGCTTCCGGGCAGCGCGGATGAAAAGGACAACCTTCGGGCATATCCCGCAGGGCGGGCACTGTGCCCTCAATGGCGGGCATGCGCCTCAACCCCAGGCAATGCCGCCCCGGCGCGGAGCGTATGAGCCCGCGGCTGTAAGGATGGCGCGGCGCCGCGAAAAAATCCGCGGCGGGAGCGTATTCCACCAGGCGTCCGGCATACATGACGCCCGCGAAATCGGCGATCCGCGCCGCCACGCCGAGGTCGTGCGTGATAAAGAGCACCGTCATGCCGCGTTCCCCGCTCAGGGATATGACAAGGCGCAGAATCTGCCCCTGTATGGTCGCGTCAAGGGCCGTGGTGGGTTCGTCCGCCAGAAGAAGCTCCGGCCGGCAGGACAGGGCCATGGCTATCATGACCCGCTGCCGCATGCCGCCGGAAAGCTGGTGCGGGTAGTCGTCATAGCGGCTTCGGGGCGAAGGCAGGCCCACCTCGGCGAAAAGCTCCTCCGCGCGTTCGCGCGCCTCGCGCGCCGTCAGACCGAAATGCAGCCGCAGCGGTTCGGCTGTCTGTTCGCCCACAGTGAGCACCGGATTGAGCGAAGTCATGGGTTCCTGAAAAATCATTGCCGCGCCCGCTCCCCGAAAACGGCGCAGATCCTTTTCCTTCATGGCGAGAACATTCTCCCCGTGAAAAAGGACGCGCCCGTCCACCCCGGCGTTCTCCGGAAGAAGGCGCATGACGGCGCGCGCCGTAAGGCTTTTGCCGCAGCCGGACTCTCCCACAAGGCACGTTACGGACCCCTCGGGAAAGACAAGATTTACGTCGCTGACGGCCGCGAGCGGCATGCCGCCGGCCCCGCCGAAACACACGGAGAGGCGCTCAAGGACAAGCGGGGCATCCGGAGCGGGCGTCAACGGTTTACCTGAACACGGCGGAAATTGACGTAGGCCTGCCGCATGGCGATGTAGGGATCAACCGCCGCCCTGTTCATGTCTTCATAAAGGGGCAGCACGTCGCCCACGTCGTTGAAGCGCAGATAAAGCTCCGTGCCGGCGGCAAGCTCCCAGGGGCTTACGTAAAACAGGGGATCGGCGAACAGGTCTCCAACGCGCCCCAGGGCATCGCGCGGCGACGAGGGGCCGATGAGGGGCAGGACGAGATAGAAGCCGTGTCCCATGCCCCAGCGGCCCAGAGTCTGTCCAAAGTCTTCCCCGCTCGGGTCCACCGGAACAATGGTTTTCTTGTCCCTGGCCACATTGGCGAAGCCGAGGCTGGAGGTCGTGTTGATGACAAAGCGGCCGAATTCCACGCCGGCCTCCATAAAACGGAACTGGAGAATATTGTTGACAAAACGCACGGGGAAAAACAGGTTGAAAAAAAAATTTTTCATGCCGCTGCGGAGCTGGCGCGGCGTGACGGCGGCATAGCCCTGATAGACGGGTTTGACGATATGGAGATAAAAAATATTGTTGAATCCGAACCAGAAGCGGTTCCAGGGCTCCAGGGGATCCGCTATGGTTTCCGCGCCCGAAGCGTCATCGTCGTAATCGTCCAAGGCGCCCTGCGCTTTCAAAGTTCCCGCGGGCTGCACCGTGACGGCCCCCGGCCGCATCTGCGTCGTCCCCCCGTACACCGCGGACGGCGCCGGCTGAGGCGGCTTTTTCGCCCCGGCGACAGCGCCCGCCGACTCCCCCGGCCGGAAAGCAAGAAAAAAGACGCAAAGCAGACAGGGAAACAAAAGGCTATTTCGTCTCATGCTGTTGCCGCGCTTCCCGTGCCTTGCCGCCGATACGCTCTATGAGCCTGTCCGGAGCGTCCTTGTTGAGAATGTCCTGAAACTGCGCGCGATAGTTTTTGACCAGACTCACGTTTTCAATCAACACGTCGTAGACGCGCCAGGCATCCCCCTTGGGCAGCATGCGATAGGCCACGGGAATCTTTTTGCCGTCTTTCATGGTGATGACGGTGCGCACCTCCACCTTGTCGCCTGAGGAAATTTCTCCGGCATAGTCCACCTGCTCGCCGTTGTAGCCGTCAATCTTGTTCACATAGGTGGAGATAAGCAGATCGGCGAAGGCGTCGCTGAAGCGCTTTTGCTGATCCGGCGTAAACGTGCGCCAGCGCTGCCCCACCGTGCGGAAAGAAAATTCGGTAAAGTCAAATATGTGCAGCACTTCTTCCTCAATCTGCTGGCGCAGATAAGCGCGCGTGGCCGGATTGACGTAATCCGGATTCTTGATGCATGCCAGAATGCGGCCGGTGGAAACTTCCAGAGCCCGGCGCGCCTGGGATGCGTCGGCGTCGACGCCGTAGGCCCCGGAGGCAAGGCAGCCCCACAACAGGAAGGTAAAACAGATGGACAGGCAACGGCGCACCGGGACGCGCATGGCTACACACCTCCAAAAGCGTATTTGCCGATCAGGGATTCCAGATCGACCGCGGATTCCGTTTCCTGTATCATGCCGCCGACATCAAGCATTTTCTCGGAACCGCCGCGGGAAAGGCTGACGTACTTGTCGCCGATGAGACCGCTTGTCTTTATGGAGGCGATGCTGTCTTCAGACAACTGAAAATCCTTTTCCAGGCGAAGGCGCACCACGGCCTGCGTGCGCATGGGGTCGGCGTCAAGAAAAATATTGACCACGCGCCCCACGGGCACACCGGCAATTTCCACATCAGCCCCGACGCGCAGGCCGGAGGCGGAAGCAAAACGCGCCGAAAGCTCAAAGCCCTGCCGGGAAACAAATTCCATCTTGCCGAGCTTTACCGTGAGCCAGGCAAGGCAGGCAAGGCCAATGAGCATAAAAATACCGACTGCGGTTTCACGGGTATGGTTCATCAGCGATCTCCATCCAAAACTGCGTCCCGCAGCTTGGTCCCGCAGCTTGCTTGGCCGGCTTCAGCGGGAGCGTGCCTCCCCTTGTCTTCCGAAATGCGCGCGCTTCGGCGCGGCATCCTGCCGGCATTCAAAAAACTCCACTCCATAGCCGTCACGTGGGTATTGTTATGCAGCGGGAGAAAAACTGTCAACACTTTTTACGCTGTCACAGCTACGGGGAAATTTTTTATGAGGCCAGCCACTTTGCCAGCTCGGAATGCACGCGGGGATTCATGGGCTTGTGCAGGGTCTGGCCGGCATCTCCGGAACGGCGTTCCAGAAACTGCCGCAAATAGGGTTCCCCGCTGCCCAAAAGAGATTCAGGAGTGCCGGCGAATATCAGGCCGCCGTTCCTGATAACCAGAACATGCTCCGCAATGGCTCTGAAACCGGCCAGATCGTGACTGACGACAACAAGGGTCATTTCCGGATACTGGGCGTGCATGGCCAACAGCAGTTCGTCCATTCTGGCCGCGGTGACGGGATCAAGGCCGGAGGTGGGTTCATCGCAAAGCAGAATCCGCGGCTCGGCGATAATGGCCCGGGCAAGGCCCGCGCGCTTGCGCATGCCGCCGGAAAGCTGGTTGGGGTAGTACTCGGCAAATTCTTCAAGGCCCACCATCGCGAGCACGCGCAACGCGGCTTCTCTCAGCAGATGTTCGGGCAGGGGCAGATGCTCGCTCAAGGGCAGGGCCACATTTTTCGCCAGATTCAGCGCGCCGAGCAGCGCGCCGTCCTGAAACAGCACCCCGGTCTGGCGGCGCAGGCGGCGGAATTCCGCGGGAGACAAGGCGAAAATATCCCGTCCGCCGATGCGTACCGTCCCTCCGAGAGGGCGGGAAAGCCCTGTGACATGCCGGAGCAGCGTGGATTTTCCGCTGCCGGATTCGCCCAGAATAACGGAAATTTTCCCCGCGGGCAGCGCGGCGCTTACGTCGCTCAACACGCGGTGCGCGCCGTAGCCCGCGTCAAGGTGCGAAAACTCTATGTCCCACTTCAGCATATATTCAGCCCGGCACGGAAATTACAGCAAGAACGAAGTCAACACATAATCCGCGGTCAGGATAAGCACGCAGGAAATCACCACCGCCGACGTTGTGGCGTTGCCCACAGCTTCCGGCCCCACGCTGTCCCTGCGGCGATGGGCGTTATATCCCTGCCGGCAGCAAACCGTGGTGACCAGCAGGCCGAAAACAAAAGACTTCACAAAACCGCCTGTCAGATCAGGCATGGTTACGGAACTGGCGATACGATAAAAATAGGCCCCTTAGTTGATGTTGAGCATCAGCACGCCAGTCAGGTAGCCGCCGATGATGCCGATGACGTCAAAAACCGCCGTGAGCAGAGGAAAGGAAATCATGGCGGCCACCAGGCGCGGGCTGACCAGATAGGCCACGGGATTTATGTCCATGACCTCCAGGGCGTCAATCTGATCCGTAATACGCATCACGCCGATCTCCGCGGCCATGGACGAACCCGCCCTGCCGGTCAGCATGATGGCCGTGAGCACCGGCCCGAGTTCGCGCACCAGCGAAAGGGAAACAGCCGACCCCAGCAGACCCGCGGAACCAAATTTCACCAAAGTATAATATCCCTGCAAACCGAGAACCATGCCGCAAAAAATGCCGATCAGAAAAATGACGAAAAGGGATTTATACCCGATAACATAGAGTTGCTGCAGCGTGCGGGGAAAAATTCTGACGCCGGAAAAAATGCGCGCCAGACCGGCAAGCATGAAGATCGTCGTGTCCCCGACTGCGACGGCGGCGGATATCCCCCACTGTCCCAGAGCGGCGGCCAGCGCAAGAAATTGTGTCACATTGTCCTCAGCGCTTTGTTTTTCTTGCTGAAACCGGCTGTCTGGACTGCAACAGAGGTTCTCCCAGCCTGTACTCGCGCGCCTGCCCGCGCAGGCGTTCCGCTTCCGCCTTGCCGCCGCGCAGTCGCACCAGCACCAAGGTCACCTTGCCGCTCCTGACCAGACTCGCGCCGTATCCGGCCTTCTCCAGGCGTGCCCGCAACCTGTCCGCGTCGGTCCTGCCGCGGAAGGCGGCCATCTGAAAAACCCAGTCATACCGCGGCGCATCTTTCACTGACGGCGGAGGATTTTCCGCCGTTTTCGTCCCGCCTTGTCCCGCAGTATCCCCGGCGGAAGCATCCCGCATGCCCCAGGCCGCGAGAGCGGCTCCTTCGGGAGAATTCAACGGAGCAAAAACCAGGGGCGCATCCGGCTTTTTCATCGCGGGCGCGGCGGGGGAGACGGAGCTGTCGTCCTCCTGCGCCGCTTCTTCGCCGGATGCCGGATTCCGGCCGCTTGCGGCGTCCGATGCCGACGTCGCCGAAGGCCCGGCAGACTGCCCGTTTTGCGCAGAACCGGAGGTCCCGGGCGTTGCCGGATTGTCGTCACGGAGTGCGGCCGTCATCTGTTCCATGCGCTGAACGGGATTTTGCCCCCGCCCGACCATAAAACCCATAAAGAAGGCCCAGCCCACCGCCATGATCAGCACGAGGCACAACGCCGCCGCAGCCGCCCTGGAAAAACTGACGGTAAAACGGCCTGCGGCATTTTCCGGAATCTTGCCTTTTGCCCGGCTTCTGCGCAACGACTGTGGCATCCTCAATAACTTCTCCCAAATTGGCTGCTGAAAATTCTGCGCGGATGCTTCATGCTGCGCGCAAAAAACCAGGCAACAGGAACGCGTTGCAATATTGTATTCATAACTGCAGGTTGCGCAACAATTTTATTCTACATGGTTTCCGGGGCGCTCACGCCCAAAATATCCAGCCCGTTGCGCACAACCCGCCCCACGGCGCGCAACAGGGCAAGCCGCGCGAGAGCGCGCGGAGCGTCGTCGGCGAGAATCACCTGGTGCCTGGCGTAATAGCTGTGCAAAAGACCCGCCAGTTCCAGCAGATAAACGCTCACGTAATGCGGCGCAAGGCTGTGCGCGGCCTGGGCGAGCACATCTCCAAAAACGGCGATCTTGCGCAAGAGGCCCATGTCTTCCGGCGTGTCCAGACCCTCAAGCATGGCCTGCTCCACTGTTTCGGGAAGGATGAGGCCCTGCTCCGCGGCGCGGCGCAAAACGGCGCATACGCGGGCATGGGCGTACTGCACATAGAAGACGGGATTTTCCAGACTGCGCCTTTTTACCAGTTCCAGGTCAAAATCCAGCGGACTGTCGCTCTTGCGCGAGAGAAACATAAAACGCGCCGCATCCGCGCCCACTTCTCCCACGACCTCGGCGAGCGTCACAAAAGTTCCGGCTCGGGTGGACATCCCCAGCGGCTTGCCGTCCCTGAGCAGGGTGACAAGTTGGATCAGCACCACGTCAAGGCTTTCGGCGGGCTTTCCCATAGCGGCGACGGCGGCGCGCATGCGCGGAGCGTAGCCGTGGTGATCCGCCCCCCAGACGTCTATAAGCCGCGTGTGGCCGCGCTCGTATTTGTCGTGATGGTAGGCGATGTCCGTGGCGAAGTAGGTCAGGCTGCCGTCGGATTTTCTGAGCACGCGGTCCTTGTCGTCCCCCAGGCGCTCTGTGGCGAACCAGAAAGCGCCATCGCGGGCAAAGGTATGACCCGCATCGGCCAGGGCGGAAAAAATTTTCTCCACCGCTCCGCGTTCCAGCAGGGAGGTTTCCGAAAACCATTGCTCGTGCTCCACGCGGAATAGCCGCAAATCCGCTTTGATGCCGTTGAGAATTTCCTCTGTCGCCCACGCCCGGCAGCGCTCCACCCCCTCGCCCTCCGGAAGATCGGCCAACCCGGCGTTTCCGGCGAGCATTTCCCGCGCGATGTCGGTAACATAGGCGCCGCGGTAATATTCCTCGGGCCTGGTTACAGCCCGCCCGGCAAGCTCCCGCACGGCAAGCCAGACGGACAGGCCAAGGAGGCGCATCTGCCGGCCGGCGTCGTTGACGTAGTACTCGGTATGCACCTCATGACCTGTCCTGCGCAGCAGTCTGGCAAGGCTGTCGCCCACGGCGGCCCCCCTGCCGTGCCCTATGTGCAGCGGCCCTGTGGGATTGGCGGAAACGTATTCCAGAAGAATTCTGGCGCCCTGCCCCGCGCCGCTCGCGCCGTAGCGCCGCCCGGCGGCCTCGACGTCCCGCACGACATTCCGCCAGACTCCCGGGGAAAAAGTCACATTGCAAAAACCGGGACCTGCGGCCTCGGCTTTTTCCACCTCGGGACAACGCGCCGAAAGCCTGGACGCGAACTTTCGCGCCAGTTCACGCGGCGGGATCTTGGCGTCCCTGGCAAGCAGCATAGCCGCATTGACGGAAAGATCGCCGAACCTTGCGTCCTTCGGCGGCTCTATGACGGTTTTCGCCGGCCAGGCAAAGCCCTCTTCGGCAAGCACTTCCTCAAGGGCGGTGCGCAGAATTTCCGTGGCGCGCATGGTTCTCCCTAGAATTGTTTTGAATCCGCGACGCGGTCAGTCGCCCGCCCCGGTCCGTCCGGAAAGAAAGGACATAACGCCTGCCAGATCTCCCACAAAATCGCAACGTATGGATTCGCCCTGCGTTGCCGGGCCGCCGAGGCATGCTTCCACCATCCTGCCGAGCAGGGATTTGGGGCCAAGCTCCAGCCAGCGGCGCGCGCCGTCGGCATATTGGCTACGAATGGTTTCCGTCCAGCGCACCGGCGAAGTCATCTGCGCGAGCAGATTTTCTTTCAGGCTCTCCACGTCGTGCGCCGCGCGTCCGCGCAGGTTGCAGTACACCGGAAAACGCGGCTTCATCCAATGCGCCTTGCGCAGGGCCACGGCAAACTCCACGGCGGCCTCACGCATCATGGGGCTGTGAAAGGCCCCGCTCACTTTAAGTTCAATGCCGCGCCCTCCGCGCGCTTTTGCCTTTTTGCAGGCCAGAGCCACAGCCCCCTTGCCGCCGCTGACCACAAACTGGGTCGGGGTGTTGTAATTGGCGATCAAAAGAAGTTCCGGAATTTCCGCAAGCACCTCTGCCACGATTTCCGCCGCCCGGCTTTCGTCCACTTTCAGCAGCGCGGCCATGCCTCCCCTGCCTTCAGAATCGGCCTCGGCCATAAGGTGTCCGCGCAGGGCCGTGAGCTTCAGGACTGTCGCCGGATCAAGCGCGCCGGCGGCGGCCAGCGCGCTGAACTCTCCAAGGCTGTGTCCGGCCGCCCCCAAGGGGAAAACCAGCCTGGACATCTCCCTCCAGAGGTTGAGATTCACCACGGTCAGGGCGGGCTGCAGGGCGCGCGTGTCGCCCATGGCCGCCTCATCCCCTTCCCAGTATATTTCGCGCAACGGCAGACGGCTTGCACGTTCAGCCTGCTTCCAGAAATCCATGCCCTCGGCCGAAGACTCCGCGATATCCCGCCCCATTCCAGCCTGCTGGGATCCTTGTCCGGAAAAAAGCAACACAGGTTGCGTCATGAACATCCACCCCCCAAATTATAAATTTTATCTGACTCAGCAATATCATGCAAGTTTATAATACCCCCATCTCCCCGGCTTTCGTCTTGCAAGTCCCTCCTCTCAAGCGTATTAACAGGCAACGGCAACTTTCAGGAGTCTCATGTCGCAAAAAATGCAACACCCCGTTAACCGCCGTGAGCTGGCCAGCCTTGCGGCGGAGGTGGCCACCCGCGCACGACTGGGGGAAGTGCCCGGCGATGCGCTAGAAGGGCTTGCCGTGTATCTGGAACTGCTTGTCCGCTGGAACGCCGTCTTCAATCTTGTGAGTCCCGGCGACTGGCGGGAAATTTTCACGCGTCTGGCGGTCGACAGTTTTTATCTGGCCGATTTCCTGTCGCGGCTGCCCCTGCCCGAAACCCCGCAAACATGGGACTTCGGCGCCGGCGCGGGATTGCCCGGCGTCCCCCTGCGCCTCATCTGGACGCAAGGCGAATATTGTATGGTGGAACGCCGGGAAAAACGGGCGATCTTCCTCTCCACCGTCCTCTCGATCCTGAAGTTGGAACGCACCTGTATTTTTCGCGGCACGGTGGAAAATTTTTTTGCCTTTTCCCGAAGACCGTCCGGCAGGGCGCACTGTATTGTGAGCCGGGCCTTTCTGCCCTGGCGTGAGCTGCTTGACCTGACGCGCGCGCATCTGCCTCCTGATGGAGTCCTGATTGTCTTCGCCGTAAAAGAAGCGCCGTCAACCCTGCCGGATCACTGGACATTGGCAGGCACTTACGCCTATACCGTCGCGAACCGGCACCGCTATTTCTGGGCTCTGTCCCCCTCGGGAGGCTGACATGCCGGACCCCGACTGCACCCTTCCCGCTCCCGCCCCGCGCAAGACCAATTCCCTGCGCGTATGGCAGCGCGGCGTATTCTGGGCTCTGGCCACGCTGGGCATTGCCTTTGCCCTGCGTATGACGGAATGGCCGTGCTGGCAAAACCCGGAATACCGCCTGGACCAAGAATGGCTGCTGGCCACGCACGACGCCTATCATTGGGTTGCCGGCGCCGAGGGTTTCGGGCTGGCCGCGGGGCATCCCATGGCCGACATGCTCTCCGGCATGGCAAAAATACTGCGAAGCCGTCCGGCGGCGGTGGCTTTCTGGTTTCCGGCGGTACTGGCAAGTCTGATGGCCTGTGTCGTTTTTGCCTGGGTATGGGCCTTCGACAGCATGGAAGCCGGACTCGCGGCGGGTATTCTGACAACTCTCGCGCCGGCCTTTCTGGGCAGAACGCTTCTCGGCTATTACGATACCGATCTGGTGACGCTGTTTTTTCCCATGCTCATGAGTTTTGCCCCCGCCTGCTGGGCCATGCGCTACATGCTCCTGCCGCAGATGATACTCAGACGCCTGACTTTCAGTTCAGGCCTGAAAACCGCGCAGAATCTCTGGGGACGGCAGGCAGACACAAGGAAATCGCCTCTGGAACATCTGGGCAATCCCTTGCGCTGGCAATGGATGACGCTTGTCGGTCTTTCCGGGGTGCTGTCCTGGTGGACGCAGGAATGGCACTCTGTCTTTCCCTATCTTGCCAGGTTCAATGTGGTTCTGCTGGTCTTCATGAGCCTCGTCATGGCTCCGCGCGGCCGCAGGACACTGCTGCTTCTCGGTTCTCTGGCATACGCCCTGCCGGCTCTCGCGGGGCCGGCAGGACTTGCGGCAGACGTGATCATACTGCTGGCCGGCCTGAGACGCGCCAAGAAGCTGCGCCTGATCCTGAGCCACCCCGCCGCCCTCGCCCTGTTGTGGCTCGGCATAGGCGCGCTGCTGCTCAAAGGTGACATTCTGAGCACCATACTCAACCACGTCAATGCCTATCTCAAGCATGCGGGGGATGTGAAAAGCACCGGGGAACAGACTGAACTTGTCTACCCCTCCATAGCGCAGTCCATCACGGAAGTGCAGGATCTGAGCCTTACGGCGCTGTTTTCCTATTTCCATCCCTGGGGATGGGCCTCCGTGCTTGGCCTGCTGGGCTTCTGCGTTGTGACCGTCCGGCGGCCCGGCGCGCTTTTTCTGCTGCCGCTGGGCATCCTGGGGCTTCTCAGCACAAAACTCGGCGGCCGTATGGTCATGTTTGGCACGCCCATTGTCGCCATTGGCCTAACATTGCCCATCTACTGGATTTTACAGCGTCTTTTGCGCAATCCATCCGGAGGGGCCGGTATCGGAGCCCTGACGTCGGCCATTCTGGTGCTGCTGCTTGTAGCTCCTTTCGCGGACATGATTCCGGCGATGTCGCAGGGCCCCATGATCAACCGCCGCCATGCCGAAGCCCTCACCCGCGCCAAAAGCATAACGCCCCCGGGCAGTCTGCTCTGGCTGTGGTGGGACTGGGGCTATGCGGCGCACCATTTCGCGCGCCGGGCTACCATAGCCGATGGCGCGCAGCACGCGGGGCCGTCCCTTTATCTGCCCTCGGCGGTTTTTGCCACGGACAACGCGCGTTTTGCCCGACAACTCATCTGCTATACCGCGCAGGCCGACAACTCGCCCGGCAATGTTTTTGAAAAGCTGGACGCCGCGGCCGCGCAGAGCCTGATGGAAAAACTGCGCTCGCCGGAAACGCCGCTGATCGGACGAAAAAGCCGCCAATTCATAGTGGTGAGCTTCGAAATGCTGCGACTGGGCTTCTGGATCAGCAATTTCGGCACCTGGAACTTCATTACCCGTCAGGGCGAAGGCGGAGCGCTTTCCATCGTGCCCCAGGCGCTGGCCTACAAACTGGATACAGGGGCGGTGCTCCTTCAGGACAGCGCCAATGCCGTTTACGCCGCTTCAATCAGCGTCTTTGAAGAGACAGGGCTCATTCGCCGCAATTATGCGCAGGAATGGTTTGAGACGCATCCCGGCGCGAGCCAGGAAGAGCAAAAGGCTTTCCTCTCCGGACGGCGGAACATACACTTTTTTTTCAACCGCATTACGGGCGAAAAACTGGTTATGGATGAAACCCTGCACAATTCGCTCATGGTGCAACTGTTGACGGGAAGCCCGCAGGATCAGCGTTTTTCTCCCTATTTCCGGCTGGTGTACGACAATGTCTTTGCGAGAATATATGAGGTGCTGTAAAGATGCGTTAATGATGATAGGGGATGTTGCGCAGTATGCACTCGGCCCTGTATATCTGCTCCAGCAGAAAAACACGGGCCAGTTCGTGGGGCAGCGTCATGTCGGAGAGACGCAAAAGACGGTGAGCGCGGGCGCGCACCGCATCGTCAAGTCCATAAGCTCCGCCGATGATAAAACACAGCCCCCCCGGACTTTCCTGATCGGCTTTCCGCAGAATGGCTGCCAGACCGGCGGAGGAAATGCCCTCTCCCCGTTCGTCCAGAACAAGGGGAATGTCTCTGGGAGACAGGCTTTCCAGAATTTTCCGGCCCTCCAGCCCGTTGCGCGAGCGCGGCGGGCCTTCCGCCTCCCTAACCTGTATGCTTTCCAGATGCCGCCAGCGCTCAAGGCGCGATTCATAGTGGGCGGCGGCATCCTTCCAGAATGATTTTTTCAGTTTGCCCACGCTGATCAGCCGCAGGGGTTTGCCTGTCATGGCCCGTCTCCATCGTACAACCGCCGACGCCGCGCAATGCCTGCGGCGCGGCGGCATTCTCATTTTTCCCACGGAGACGTTTTACGCTCTGGGCTGCCTTGCCTCCAACGCCGCCGCCGTGGACCGCATCTACCGGGTCAAAAGACGAAATCCGACGCAGCCTCTGCCTCTTCTGGCCGCGGACAAAAGGCAGGCGGCACAGGCGGCGTGCCTGGAAAGCGCCCCGCGAGCCCTCCTCAAACGATTCTGGCCCGGTCCCCTCACGGTTCTGCTGCCGGCCAACCCTTCCCTGCCGCCGCCTCTGGTCGACAGCAAAGGCAGGACGGCCCTGCGGATCAGCCCGCACGGGCTGGCCACGGAACTGGCGCGTCTTGCCGGCGGGCCCTTGACGGCCAGCAGCGCCAATCTGCACGGCTGCCGCCCCGTATGCCGATTCCGGGACATGGATGAGGAACTCCTGTACGAGCTGGACAAGCATGGCGCGGAAGCAGGACTTTTTGAGGGCGATACCCCGCCTGCCGGCGGTCTGCCTTCCACGCTGGTGGAACCGCTTGCCTCAACGGAGCAGGGCAAAATCTGCCTGCGCCTTGTCCGCGCGGGCGCGGTGAGCGCCGAAGACCTGGAGGACGCGGGCTTCTGCGTGCATTTCGCGTGAATCCTTTTTTCGCGGCAATCCACTTCCTCGCGCCGTCAGCTATTTTTTCCTTGCATTCTTTCAGGCAGTTGGCTATAAAACTAAATTCCACTACACACATCCCGGCCGGATCCGGGGTCCGGCGCAAAGCCGGCGAGATCCAGCCAGCGCCGGGATGGAGGCAACAACCCCGGGAGGACATGAAAATGGCTTATGTCACCATGAAACAGATGCTGGAAACAGGCGTGCACTTCGGGCACCAGACCCGGCGCTGGAATCCCAAAATGCGTCCCTATATTTTCGGCGCGCGCAACGGCATTCACATTATTGATTTGCAGCAAACCGTCAAGCTTTTTCGCGCGGCCTACGACGCCATGTGCCAAACCGTCGCCAAGAGCGGCAAGGTGCTTTTTATCGGCACCAAGCGACAGGCGCAGGAAGCCGTGGCCGCGGAGGCCGAGCGCGCGGGCCAGTATCATGTGACCAACCGCTGGATGGGCGGCACGCTGACCAACTTCGTTACCATCCAGAAAAGCGTGGAACGCCTGAAGAAACTTGAATCCATGTTTGCCGACGGCTCCATCAACCGCTACCAGAAAAAAGAAATCCTGCTCTTGGAGCGCGAAATGCACAAACTTGAGGAGGCCCTCGGCGGCATCAAAAACATGGATCGCCTGCCGCAGATGGCCTTTGTCATTGATCCCTGCCGCGAAGACATCGCCGTGAAGGAATGCCGAAAGCTCGGCATACCCATTGTGGCCATCACCGATACCAACTGCGACCCGGACGTGATTGACTATATCATCCCCGGCAATGATGACGCCATTCGCGCCATAAAGCTGTTCGTCGCCGCCTTTGCGGAAGCCTGCCTCGACGGCGCGGCCATGTCCAAGGACTCGGCCGACGGAGACTTAGCCGACGCGGAAGAAGCCATGGCCAAAGCCGCCGAGGCTGTCCAGGAGCCGGCGGAAGCCGGTGAATAGCCCCCGCAACAACAGGCAGGGACAGAAATTGTATCCGATACGCTGTTATCCGCAGAGGAGCCCACAATGACAATCACCGCCCAGACTGTAAAGGAATTGCGCGAAAAAACAGGTGCCGGCATGATGGACTGCAAGAAAGCCCTTGTGGAGGCAGGGGGCGACATGGAAAAGGCCGTTGACTGGCTCCGCCAGAAAGGCATGGCCAAAGCCGCCAAAAAATCCGGCCGCGCCACCTCGGAAGGGGTTGTGGCCCTGGCTGCCAGCCCTGACGGCAAACATACCGCCTTGGCCGCCCTCCTGTGCGAAACGGATTTCGTCGCCCGCGGCGACCAGTTTCAGGCCCTGGCCTCCAGCGCGGCGCAAACGGTGCTGGACAAAAACCCCGCTGACCGCGCCGCTCTGGAGGCCCTTATGGGCGACGAGTTGGCCCGGCTCATCGCCGCTGTGGGCGAAAACATGCAGCTGGGCAAATTTGCCCGCTACTCCCTCAAAGGGGACAATGAGGTTGTGGGCAAGTATATTCACTCCAACCGCAAGATCGGGGTGCTTGTGCATCTGGCCTTGGGCAAGGCCGCCAGCGCGGGAAAGACCGAGGTTCAGGAATTGGCGAAAAATCTGGCCATGCAGGTGGCCGCCGCCAACCCCATGTCTCTGGACGCCGCCGGCCTTGATCAGGCCGCCGTGGCGCGCGAACGCGAAATTTACCGCCAGAAAGCCCTTGAAGACGGCAAGCCCGGAAACATTGTGGACAGGATTGCCGACGGCGCCGTGAAAAAATTCCAGAAGGAAGTCTGTCTGCTGGAACAGTCTTACATCCGCGATGACAAAAAAAGCGTGGGCGATATAGTGCGCGAAGCGGCCAAGGCCGTGAACGACACCATCACCGTGACAGGCTTCGCGCGCGTTCAGCTTGCCGCCGAATAGAAAATTAACATTGAAAACGTATACGTTGCTCCGCAGGGATTTGCTTGCAAATCCCTGCCGCGGGATTTCCGCAAGGCGGATTCACTTCGCCGTCAAGCGTAACATGCTCCAGCTCCCCAGCGCAAAAAAGCCGTCACGGCGTCTCAAGGACGTAGCGGCACCCTTTTGTCGGGCAGACGACCTTTATTCCGTCCTTGCGCGCCTTCTCCACCAGATATGGAGACTCGCAGTGCGGGCATGCCCCGGAAACGGGCTTGTCCCACAAGGCAAAGTCGCACTTGGGATACTCGCTGCAGGAGTAAAAGATTTTGCCGCGCCTGCTGCTTTTTTCCACCAATGCGCCCTGGCCGCATCGCGGGCAGACGACGCCGGTGGAAAAGGGCTCCGCGTGCCGGCATTCGGGATAACCGGTGCAGGCGATAAAACGGCTGCCCGTGCGGGATTTTTTGATGACCAGATCCTTGCCGCACTCAGGACACAGGCCGGCTTTGGTCAATTCCTGTTTTTTGGGGGCCACCGCCTCCACGCTGCCGTTTTCGTCCCTGATGAAGTTGCTGGTGTGGCGGCACTCGGGATAGCCGGAACAGGCAAGAAAATCCCCGGCCTTGCCGAATTTTATCACCAGCGGCCTGCCGCACAGAGGGCAGGGCATATCCGCGTCGACGCCGCCTTTGACGCTCCGCATATTTTTGACCGCCGCGCTGAGGGCCGGGTTGAATTCCGCCGCAAAGGAACGGAGCAAATCCACCCACTGCCGGCTTCCCTCGGCCACCCTGTCGAGGCTTTCCTCCATCTGGGCGGTGAAGCCCACATCCATAAGACGGATAAAATGCTCCGAAAGCTGACGACAGACAACACGGCCCAAATCCGTGGGCATAAGGTATTTTTCCGCCAGACGGACGTATTCCCGTTCCTGCAGAGTGGAAATGATGGACGCATAGGTGGAGGGCCGGCCGATGCCGAGAGCCTCCAGCTCCCGTACAAGGCTTGCCTCCGTATAGCGCGCCGGCGGCTGGGTAAATTTTTGTTCCTGCTCCAGCTTTTTGAGAACAAGCGTCTGCCCTTCCGCCAGCGACGGCAGTTCCGCGAGAGCATCGTCCTTGCCGGCGGGCATGACCGCCAGAAAGCCGGAAAAAAGCAGCCGCTCGCCCTTGGCCTTCCATTCGCTTGAGCCGCAGACAATACGGGCCGTCGTGTCGTGAAAACGCGCGGCGGCCATCTGCGAGGCCACAAAACGCGTCCAGACGAGTTTATAGATATTGTATTGGTCCGGCGGCAAAAATGCCTTCACGTCCTCCGGAACAATATTCACCTCCACCGGACGAATTGCCTCGTGCGCATCCTGCGCGCCCGCTCTGGATTTGTAGAAACGCGGTTTGGCGGGCAAATGGTCCTGGCCGAAACGCCCGGCAATGAACGTGCGCGCCGCGCTTTGCGCCTCCGCCGCTATGCGGGTGGAGTCCGTGCGCATGTACGTTATGAGGGCCGTGAGTCCTCGCTCCCCCAGTTCCACGCCCTCATAGAGGCGCTGGGCGATATTCATGGTGCGTCTGGTGGTATAGTTGAAACGCTGATTGGCCGCCTGCTGGAGAGAAGAAGTGATAAAAGGCGGCGCCGGCGCGCGCTGGCGTTCTTTTTCTTCCACGCCGGCCACCACGAAAGGCAACCCCTGAATGGAGCTTTTCAGCGCCTCGGCCTCCGCCGCGCTGGACACACGGGCTTTTTTCCCTTTGAGTTTGACGAGCTCCGCCACGAATAAAGGGGGTATTCCGGCGGAAAGATGAGCCTTGTTGAGCCAGTATTCCTCCGGAACAAAAGCCTCGCGTTCCGTCTCGCGCTCCACAACCAGCTTGAGCGCCACCGACTGCACTCGCCCGGCGGAAATGCCGCGTTTGACGGTTTTCCAAAGCAGAGGAGAAATTTTATAGCCTACCAGCCTGTCCAGCACGCGCCGGGCCTGCTGGGCGTCAAAAAGACTGGCGTTAAGCCCGCGCGGCCGCTCTAGTGCCTCGCGGACGGCTTTGGCCGTGATCTCATTGAATTCTATGCGTTTAATCTCCCTGGCTTTGTCGCGTATGAGTTCCGCCACGTGCCAGGCAATGGCCTCGCCCTCACGGTCGGGATCAGGCGCGAGAAAGACCGTCTCCGCCTTGGCTGCCGCGGCCCGCAGTTCCGACACAATCTTTTTCTTGCTGTCAATCACTTGGTACTGCGGCGCAAAATCGTTGTTTTCGTCCACGCCCAACGTGTTGGATGGCAGATCGCGGACATGGCCCACGCTGGCATGCACGGCATACTGGGGGCCAAGAAACTTCCTGATGGTCTTGACCTTGGCGGGAGATTCCACAATAATAAGACTTTTGCCCATGCATGTTCCTGGGGTAAAAAGGTGCAGGGGCAAGATACGACAAATCCCGCCGACGTCAAGGGGGAATGAAAAGCAGGGACCTACCTTGCCGCCGCCGGCTCACGGCGCGAACACCGAGGCCTTGCCGCGCCCGCTTCCGCGTCATGCGTCAAAAACGCACGGCTTGCGCGCGCCGCATCCCGCGGGAACAAGGACAAACCCGTTGCCGACGCGGGCAAAAACCGCAGAACCGCGCAAGGCTGTCAAAACTTCTTCATGGGCGCGCCGTCAGGCTTCTTTTGACTTTTTGGGTTTCACGACCGCTTTTTTCTGGGTGCGTTTTTCCCAAAGCCGCATGTCCTGCATTTTCTTTTTGCGCATACGCTGCAATGATTTCGCAACCAGGGCCGTTTTCGGCTTCAGGCCGAACTTTTCCTTGTACTCTTCAGGCGTCAGACCATGAGAAGCCAGATGCCGGGACGAAAGGATCTTGAACACGCTGCCGCATACAAGGCAGGTGACAGACTTTTCCTTGATGCTGTGTTTGGCTGCCGCGGCGTCTATCTGCGGTTCATCCGCCGCTTCCGAATTATCCCCGATGCTGCGGATGCTCGCCGTCAATCTCTTTACCATTGAAGCCATTTCATCTTCGCTCATTACCCGCACTCTTGCTTGCGCCGTCACAATCTGAACTGCTGCCGCCAGATAGTCATCCATTTTATTACCTCCTGTAATAGTAAAATGAGAGAAGTAGTGATACCAAATTGGGCAATTCATTTCAAGCAAAAAATCCTATTCGGAAAAATAAAATCAACAGTACACATTCTCCACATTCGTCCACCACGATCACATCAGGGCCGACGCTGAGGTACTCCCCAAAATTTGGACAGGTGTGTAAGCTACTACATTGACATAATTAAATTTTAGCAATAGATTATTCCAAACGCAATAGCGGGAGGGATAATACCGTTTCCTCTGGCTGTT
>JAISOT010000069.1 GCA_031275465.1 Desulfovibrio sp. | reverse complement strand
GACGAATTTGACAGTCCTCTTGCGGAACAGCTCTGGGAAATGGAAGATCTCTTCACCAAAAAGAGCGTCTGGATCTTCGGCGGCGACGGCTGGGGCTATGACATCGGATACGGCGGTCTTGACCACGTGCTTGCCTGCGGCGACGACATCAATGTGCTGCTGATGGACACGGAAGTTTACTCCAATACCGGCGGACAGTCCTCAAAAGCCACGCCGCTCGGGGCCGTGGCCCAGTTCGCCGCCGCAGGCAAACGCACGGGCAAAAAGGACATCGGGCGCATGGCCATGACCTACGGCTATGTTTACGTGGCTTCCATCGCGATGGGCGCGGACAAGCAGCATGTGCTCAAGGTCTTCCGGGAGGCCGAGGCCTATAAAGGGCCTTCGCTGATCATCGCTTACGCGCCCTGCATCAACCAGGGCCTGCGCAAGGGCATGGGCAAAAGCATGGAAGAGGCCAAACTGGCCGTCCAGTGCGGCTACTGGCCTTTGTACCGCTACAATCCAGATCTCGCCAGGGAGGGCAAAAATCCTTTCCAGCTTGACTGCAAGGCTCCCAGTTCCCCAATTCTGGATTTTCTGGAAGGCGAAGTGCGCTTTGCCTCTCTCGGGAAGACGAATCCCGAGGTATCCAAAAAACTCAAGGATGAACTCGCCCAGGCCTATGCCCAGCGCTACGCCATGTACAGGCAATTGGCGGATCTTCCCCATCCTTCCGCAAACTGACCAGACCTGACCATTCGCGCGCCGGCCTCTGGGCCGGCGCGCGATATGTTATCCGCCAAACCACTCGCAATGGGAGGACAGTATGTACAACGGCCTCTATATTACAGCCACGTCCCAGCGCAACGGAAAAAGCGCCATCGCTCTCGGAATGATGCAGCTTCTGAGCCGCGCCCTGCGCAACGTGGCAATCTTTCGTCCGATTATCAGCGAGCCGCAACTTGACGATCTTGACCCTGACATCAACCTGATGCTCGAATACTTCAAAATCAACATGGAGTATGCCGACACCTTCGCTTACACCTATACGGAGGCGAGGGAAATCATCAATCAGGGTTCACGCAATCTTCTTGTGGAAAACATATTGCATAAGTACAAGAAACTCCTTGGAGCTCATGATTTTGTTCTCTGCATCGGCACTGACTTTCTGGGCAAGGATCCCGTACTGGAGTTTGAACTCAATGTCGAGATAGCCGCCAACCTGGGTTGCCCGGTAATTCTTGTCACCACCGGCGAGCGCAAAACCGCCGACGAGGTGCATGAATCCCTCCAGCTGGTCATGGACGCGCTGGCCCAGTATTCCGTGGATGTGATTGCCACCATCATCAACATGGCCGCCCTGACCCAGACAGAGCTTGACGAACTCCGCCAGCATTTCGGCCGCGGGGAGAGCGCCCCTTTGCTTTACGCCGTGCCCGACGAGCCGATTATCGGCAAACCCACCATGCTGGACGTACAAAAAGTCGTCGGTGGTGAAGTCCTCTTCGGTCACAACCGTATGGACGCCCTTGTGGACGACTATCTTGTGGCGGCCATGCACGTGGACCATGTGCTGCAGTACATCGCCAAGAATCAACTCGTTATTTCCCCCGGCGACCGCACCGACGTGCTTCTGGCCGCCATAGCCTCACGTTTGTCGTCCTCAATGCCCGACATCGCCGGCGTGCTTCTCACGGGCGGGCTTCGGCCGCCCGCGGAGGTCTGCAGCCTCATAGAAGGCTGGACGGGCTCGCCTCTGCCGATAGTGCTCACCAGGCATCACACCTACAAAACCATTCTGGCCCTCAGGGAAATCTACAGCGTAATCGAGCCCGGCGACATTCGCAAAATAAACACGATGCTTGGCCTGTTTGAACGCTATGTCAACGGCAAGGAAATCGCCAACCGCCTGAACACCAAGCGCAGCAGCCGCATGACGCCCATGATGTTCGAGTTCAACCTGATAGAGCGGGCCAAGAGCGCCAGAATGCGCATTGTCCTGCCCGAAGGGACGGAAGACCGCATTCTCCAGGCGACAGACATTCTGCTTCGCCGGGAAGTCGCCGAAATCATTCTTCTGGGCGATACCGGCGCCATTTCACAAAAAGCCCATACGCTCGGCCTGAACGTCAGCAGGGCCATATTGATTGATCCCGTCAAATCGCCCAAGTTTGACGAATACGTCCAAAGCTATTTTGAATTCCGCAAGAGCAAGGGCGTTACTCTGGAGCAGGCGCGCGACGCCATGACCGACGCCACCTATTTCGCCACAATGATGGTGAAAAAGAACGACGCCGACGGCATGGTTTCCGGCTCCGTCAACACCACGGCCCATACAATTCGCCCGGCCTTCGAGTTTATCAAAACAAAGCCGGGATGTTCCGTGGTTTCCTCGGTATTTTTGATGTGCCTTAAAAACCGCGTGCTGGTTTTCGGCGACTGTGCCGTCAATCCCAACCCAACCGCGCAGCAGCTGGCGGAAATCGCCATAGCCTCGGCCCGCACCGCCAAAATTTTCGACATTGAGCCACGCGTGGCCATGCTCTCCTACTCTACCGGCACATCAGGCAAGGGAGCCGATGTGGATATTGTGGTGGAGGCCACAAAAATTGCGCAGCAACTGGCGCCTGGACTGGCGATTGAAGGCCCCTTGCAGTACGATGCGGCCATTGATCCCACGGTCGCCAAAACCAAGCTGCCCGACAGCAAGGTAGCGGGCCGGGCCACCGTGTTTATTTTCCCGGACCTGAACACCGGCAACAACACGTACAAGGCCGTTCAGCGCGCCGCCCAGGCGCTTGCCATAGGGCCTGTGCTCCAGGGGCTGAACAAACCCGTCAACGATCTTTCCCGCGGCTGCACTGTCGCCGACATTGTAAACACCGTCGCCATCACGGCCGTGCAGGCCGCGGCGGAAAAGTCTGCCGAAAAGACGGATGAGTGAAGCGGTACCGCAGTCATTGGTGCAACCGCCGGATGGAGAGAAACCAATTCAAAGGAAGGCGTCATGAAAATTCTGGTCATTAACGCGGGATCGTCCTCATGCAAATACCAGCTTCTGGAAATGGACACGCAAAGCCTGCTCGGTTCAGGGCTGGTTGAGCGCATCGGCGCGCGGATGGGCTGCCTCACGCACAGAACATATAAAGGCGGCAAGGAAGAAAAAGTCGTGCGCGAGCACCCCTTTCCCACCCATGTGGAAAGCATGGAAGAGGTCATTGCGCTCTTGACCGATCCCGAAGCGGGCGTCATCAAAAACAAAAACGAAATCGCCGCCATAGGCCACCGCGTGGTGCACGGCGGCGAGGCGATCACCGCCCCCGTGCTGGTAACCCAACCCGTCAAAGACATCATACGCGAGTGTTTTTTATTCAGCCCGCTGCACAATCCCGCCAATCTCACGGGCATTGAGGTGGCGGAAAAGCTCTTTCCCGGCGTGCCGAACGTCGCGGTTTTCGACACGGAATTCGGCATGGGCATTCCTGAAGAAGCCTATATGTACGCCTTGCCCTACCATTTGTATGAGGAACTCAAAATACGCCGCTACGGCTTTCACGGCACATCCCATAAGTACGTCGCCGGCAGGACGGCGGAATACCTCGGCAAAGCCCTCAAGGATCTCTGCTCCGTCACCATGCATCTCGGCAATGGTTCGTCCATGACCTGCGTGAAAAACGGCAGGTGTTTCGACACAAGCATGGGTCTGACGCCGCTGGAAGGCCTTGTCATGGGTACCCGCTGCGGCAGCATTGATCCGGCCATCGTGCCCTTTGTCATGGAGAAAAAAGGTCTGTCGGCTTCTGAAGTTGACGCCTTGATGAACAAGCAGTCCGGCCTGCTTGGCCTGTGCGGACATACCGACATGCGCGATGTGCACGCTCAGATTGAAGCAGGCGACAAACGGGCGGCTCTGGCCTTCAAAATGCTTGTCCGCAGCGTCAAAAAAATTCTCGGTTCATATTTGGCGCTGTTGGGGGGCAAAACGGACGCCGTAGTCTTTACAGCCGGCATCGGCGAAAACGACAGCATCACGCGCGCCGCGGTGTGCGAAGGCATGGAGGCTTTCGGCATAAAACTGGACAAGGCGGAAAACAATACACGCAAACCGGGAGCGCGGACGATCTCCACGCCGGACAGCAACATCCCGGTATTGATCATTCCCACGAACGAGGAACTGCAGATCGCAATGGCGGCAAAGGCTCTGATAGGCAAATGACATTCGCTTTCCGGGCGCAGAGCCTTTGTAACCACGCGCCTCAGAACACGCCCGCCAGCCCGTGGTCGCGCAGGGCCGCGTCGCAGGAACCCAGGTGGTAACTGGTATGCGAAGCCAGCATGATGACTGTCGCGATATGCGTCAGTTCCCGGCCGATTTTCTTCGACAAGGCGGCGTTCGTCCGGCCCAGGTCAGCATCCGTCAAACGCGCGAACCAGGCGTCCACGCGGGATTTCACCGCGGCCGCGTATTCCTTTACGGCGGCTCTGCCGACAACCTCGCCTCCCTGCGCCTTGAAACGGGCGACATCCTCGTCAAGGGGCGCGGGCGGCAGGGTTTCCCCGTCGCCGCACACAAAAAGATCCAACACCCAGACGGCGTGCGCGATCTGCTGCCAGACGGGCCAGCCGCCGTTCTTTTCCGCCCAGATGTCATCCGGGCAGACGTCCATGTACTCCGTCAGCAGGCTGTACGCGCGCTCAAACGGCCCTTGCGCCGCCTGTACGATCTCGCGGGACATATTTTCCTCCCTGGTTGATTATTCAAAACGGCTTGCGCCTGTGATCAGAACCATGTCCACCGGGACGTTTTCATGGATGCCCTGAGATTTTGTCTTCACTTTGGCGATCTTGTCCACGACGTCCATCCCTTCAACAACTTTGCCGAAAACGCAGTATCCCCACCCGTCAGGCGTGGGGGCGGCATGATTGAGAAAGCCGTTGTCGCTGAGATTGATAAAAAACTGGGCCGTCGCGCTGTGCGGTTCGCTGGTGCGCGCCATGGCTATGGTTCCGCGCTCATTCGCAACGCCGTTGTTTGCCTCGTTTTCAACCGGGGCATTGGCGGGTTTTTCCTCCATACGGGCGGACAGCCCGCCCCCCTGGATCATGAAACCCGGAATAACGCGGTGAAAAATTGTGTTTTGGTAAAAGCCGCCATCCACGTATTGTAAAAAATTTTCAACAGTTTTCGGCGCCTTATCCGAAAAAAGCTCCAGCAGGACATCTCCTGAAGAAGTTTCCAGCAATATCACGAGGTTGTCCGGCATAGCCGATCCTTGGTCAATGATTTCATCCCCGGCAGATCCGCGCTGCCCTTACCCGGGCGGTCCGGGAACGGGGACAGCCCGGTTTGCCACTATATGCCGGAGCAAAAGGGATTACAATCCCCTTTTCCCGTTGGTTATGAGCATGTATAGACCCCCGCCCGCTGCGTCAAGACTTTTTTGAACAAATGGAGCGAGTGCGGTCATGTATTCGGCAGAGGTACTCCCCAAAATTTGGACAGGTGTGTAAGCTACTATAGTGACACAATCAAATTTTATGATAAAGCGATTTCAACCTGCCTCTTGCATCGTCAGTTGTGAAATGCCAATCAACA
>JAISOT010000229.1 GCA_031275465.1 Desulfovibrio sp. | reverse complement strand
CTTCAACCGCAGGTTCAGTTTGCCGGATATGTTTGCACGGCTCGCTTATGTCGCCCTCAGAACCCCACCTATGCCTTACAGACTTTTAAAATTGGCTGAGGATTGTGCGTAATCAGGTTGTGATTTTTCCCCTGCGGGTGGGGTCGTTTCCAATCTCCAGTTCAGCGAGAAAATCCATCCTGGCGAGGCGCGCGGCCTGGGGGCGAATCCCCTTGCTGTGCCGGCCCACGCTTTTCCAATGGCCTTTGCCGGAGGCGTCGGAATACCAAAAACAATAAATCTTGTCGTATTCGCCGGTATGGGGATCGCGTTTCGTGGACTGGCGGTAGAAAACGCCGTCGAATTTTGTCTTGATGTATTTTCTGTCGTTCATGGGGGCAGTATAGCATTTTGCCCCCAGAAGGGTACCCAACTTATCCATAAATTATCCAAAATGAAACAAGCGGTTATCCTTTTCATGGATAACCGCTTGATATATTTTGGCGCGCAGTACAGGAATCGAACCTGCGACCCTTGGCTTCGGAGGCCAATGCTCTATCCAACTGAGCTAACTGCGCTTACTGACAATCATCAGAACATTTCTATTTTTTCTAAGCATTCTTGGGTATTATCCCTCATTCCATTTCCGTGTTCTGCCCTTGCCGTAATTTTTTGCCGTAATTTGGTATCCCCGGAAGGGCCTCTACAGCAACGACTTTCTGCTTCCCGGCAACATGCTGATAATGATCGAAAAGCATTTCCAGTATTTTCTGGTCATGCCCATTATAGCCGCTACCGTCCCGCTGTCAACGCCAGCCGCTATGGGCGCTATGGGCCAGCCGCTATGGCATCTGCGGCAAAAGCGCGTCGCGGGTCATACTGCCTTATCCGGCGCGGCGCCACCCTCTGAACATACTCAGCCGATCCTCGGCTTGCCGGCTTCGAGGAGACCCCGCAGGGTATCGGCCGGGTTGCGTTTGCGGGCCAGCAGAATCATGGCCGCAACGATATACGGTTTGTAGCTGGCTTCCTTGTACAGCTGGGTGCGGCAGCGGTCGAACACGGAAGCTTCCACTTCGCCTTCCTTGCAGGAAACGCCTGTGATGTCCGCGGGCAGGCAGTGCATGTACAGCGCCTTGCCCTGGTGGGTGGACTGCATGAGTTTTTCCGTGCATTCCCATTTCTTGAACTCGGCGTTCTGGGCCAGAAGTTCCTTTTCCAGCTTCCTGATGCCCTCCTGATCGTTCTGCTCGTAAAGCCTGGAGCGTTTTTCCATAGCCGCGAACGGAGCCCAGCTCTTGGGATAGACAATATCCGCATTTTCAAAAGCCTCTTCCATGGAATTGGCGCGTTTGAAGGCGCACCCGGCGGCCTTGGCGTTTTCCTGGGCAATGGCCTCCACTTCGGGCATGATTTCGTATCCCTTGGGATGCGCGAGCGTCACGTCCAGGCCGAACCTGGTCATCAGGCCGACCACGCCCTGGGGCACGGACAGGGGTTTGCCATAAGACGGGGAATAAGCCCAGGTCATGGCGATCTTTTTGCCCTTGAGGTTCTCGATGCCGCCGTAAGAATTGATAATATGCAACATGTCGGCCATGACCTGGGTCGGATGGTCTCTGTCGCATTGCAGGTTGACGATGGTCGGACGCTGTTCCAACACTCCTTCGCGGTAGCTGTCTTCCAGGGCGGCGGCCACTTCGCGCATGTAGGCGTTGCCTTTGCCGATGAACATGTCGTCACGGATACCGATGGTTTCGGCCATAAACGAGACCATGGCGGCGGTTTCGCGCACGGTTTCGCCGTGGGCGATCTGCGATTTGCCTTCGTCCAGATCCTGGAGGCCGAGTCCCAGCAGGTTGCAGGCGGACACGAAAGAGAACCGGGTACGGGTGGAGTTGTCGCGGAAAATGGAAATACCGAGACCCGAATCAAACACTCTGGCGGAAAGGCCCGCTTCGCGCAAGCCCCGCAGTATGTCGGCCACGGCGAACGTGGCGGCTATTTCGTCGTCTGTCTTGTGCCAGGTTTCCAAAAAATCCTTATGGTACATACTGCCGCAGCTTAAGTCCGTCAAACGGTCGATACGTTTGCTCAGGCGCGCTTTGTCCATGGTTGCTCCTGTTTTTTTGGGGTTATGCTATTTCCCCATATTTGATCGGGACATAGAATTACGTCTTTCAACGGAATCCGAAATGAGGTGGTCCGGGGCCGTCCGTTCCGCGCGAAAGCGCTGGCTGACACCGTCTGAAAAGACATGCCCCCGGCGAAGTTCGGGGCTGAACCCCGATAAATCAGTATTTCCCTAAGGCACAATGTGAGTGCCTCCGTTGCTGCCGATGGCGTTTTTCAGGTTTTGCGGACAGGTGATGACGACTTCCCCGCCGCCGCTTTCCAGAAACTCCAGGGCGGCCTTGACTTTTGGCCCCATACTTCCGGCCGGGAACTGTCCTTCGGCGTAGTGCCCGCGCATTTCGGCGGCGCTAACGCGGCCCAGTATTTTCTGGTCCGGTTGCCCGAAATTGATGCAGACCGCTTCCACAGCCGTGGAAATAACGAACAGGTCGGCCTTGAGATCCACGGCCAGGAGGCGGGACGCGAAATCCTTGTCCACCACGGCCGCGATCCCGCGCAATTCGCCCTTGGCGTCGGCAATGACGGGAATACCGCCGCCCCCCACGGCCACGACGTTGAACCCGTTGGCGAGAAGAGACCGGATGGCGTCCAGTTCAATGATCGCCTGGGGTTTCGGGCTGGGCACCACGCGCCGCCAGCCACGGGAGGAATCCTGCTTGATGACCCAATGGGGGAAGTCCTTTTTCAGCGTGGGCAGATCCTCATCCGTAAAGAATTCGCCGATGAACTTGGAAGGGGCCGCAAAGGCGGGATCGTCGCTGTCCACCAGGACCTGGGTCACGACGGTCACAGCCTTGCCTCGGTTTTGTTCTTTCACCTTGCGCAGTTTCAGCTCATTGGCCAGAGCCTGTTGGATCTGCCAGCCGATGGCGCTCTGGGTGTCGGCCACGCAGGAAGCCAGGGGCACCGGATGCATCCCCGCGACTTTACGGGCGATCTCCGAACGGCGCAAGATGAACCCAACCTGGGGCCCGTTGCCGTGGGTGACCACGACCTGGCGGCCGGATTCGATGACGTCCGCGATGTGCCGGACCGTCTTCTGGATGGCCTTGTACTGGTTTTCCACGGAAACCCGCCTGCTGTCGGTAATAAGCGAATTGCCGCCGATGGCGATGACCGCCAGGCCGGATGATTTCATAATAGCATCCTTAACGGAAGAAGGATTTTTGTTCTTTGCCGAGTCCCCAATCCCTGCGCCAAAACTTCCTTACTCTGCCTTGATTTATCCTTTGTTCCGCCCGGCCCACACGCCGGGCAGGGCCGCATACAGGGCCGCGCAGGCAATGAGGTCCCGCTTCCAGGTTTTTTCGTTGGGCGCGTGCGCTTCCTTTTCCTTGCCCGGACCGAATCCGATCACCGGGATGCCGAACATGCCCATGATGGACACGCCGTTGGTGGAAAAAGTCCACTTGTCCGTGCGCGGCTCCGTGTTGAACAGGCGGCGGTACGTTTCTTCACAAGCTTTGGTTACGGCATGGTCTTTCGGCAACGCCCAGGTCGGGAAATAGCAGTCCGTGGGATAGACGAGGTCGGTCCAGGACGGCACTTCGTAGCTGTACAGGGAGACCCTGGCCTTGTCGCCGAGCGCCTTGACCGAGGGAAGGTCGCGGATCTGGCTGAGCGCCAGTTCCTTGTCCTCTCCGTCCGTCAGGCGGCGATCAATGGAAATGGAGCAACCGTCGGCCACCGCGCAACGCGAAGGCGAAGAATAAAATATCTGGGAAACCGTGAGAGATCCCTTGCCCAGAAAGGCGTCGTCTTTCAGACGCTTGTGCAGTTCTTCCAGTTCGAGCAGGATGTGGCCCATGTTGAAAATGGCGTTGTCGCCGCGTTCCGGCGCAGACCCGTGGCAGGAAACCCCGCGCACGTCCAGGCGGATTTCCATGCGCCCGCGCTGGCCACGGTAGATGCCGCCGTCCGTGGGTTCCGTGGAAACCACGAACTCAGGCTTCAGCCCGTCTTCCTTTATGAGGTACTGCCAGCAGAGACCGTCGCAGTCCTCTTCCTGCACGGATCCCACCATGGCCACGGTGAACCCTTCGGGGACAAGGCCCAGTTCTTTCATGATCAGGCCGCCGTAAACCATGGAAGCCATGCCGCCTTCCTGGTCGGACGCTCCCCGGCCGCCGACGGTTTCGTCGTCTTCATACCCCTGGTAAGGATCAAAGGCCCAGTTGGCCTTCTCGCCGATACCCACGGTATCGATGTGGGCGTCAAAGGCCACGAGGCGCGGCCCGCTGCCGAGATACCCGATCACGTTGCCCATGGGGTCGATCTCGACCCTGTCGTACCCGACCTTTTCCATCTCTTCCTTGATGCGTCTGATAACGCCTTCTTCCTTACAGCTTTCGGAAGGAATGGCGATCATGTCCCGCAGGAATTTCGTCATGGCGGATTCGTATTTTTTGGCCAATTCGTTAATTTTTGCGGAATCCATAGGGGTATGCTCCTTTTGGCTGCATGTTTCTGATTATTTTTCCGGCGGGTTCCGCCGCCGTGTATTCATTGCCGAGCAAAGCGGCCGAACCGTAGGCAACGGCCCCGTTGACCATGACCAGCGCAATCCCTTGCGGATGCCGCCTCGGATCGGCGAATGTCCCGATATCTTTCACGGTTGCCGGGTCAAAGGCCACTATGTCCGCGAAATATCCTTCCCGTAACTGCCCCCGTTCGGGGATGGCAAAAATTTCGGCCGGTTTTGCCGTCATTTTGCGGACAGCCTGCTCCAGGGGCATGACCTTGCGTTCCCGCACATATTCCCCGAGGAACCGGGCGTAGGCGTTGTACGCGCGCGGGTGCGGCGTTCCCAGGAGCAGTCCGTCGGTGGCGGCGCACATTTCCGGCCTCCGCATGAGTTCCTCCACCTGTTCTTCCTTGCCGTAGAAATCGATCATGGTGACGTTGTTCTCTTCCTCCACGATCAGGTCCATGGCGGCTTCAAGCGGACACGCGCCGCGCATTTCCCCAAGTTCGCGCATGTTTTTGCCGACGGCGTCACGGTTTTTCGCGGAGCGCACATTGGCGATGAAAATCCCGTCCAGGCCGCAGAAGGCCACAAAGTTGTCCCAGCCGCCCGGGGGAGCGTTGATTTCCTCAATGACCCGCCGGCGGTAGGCCGGATCGCGCAAGCCTTCCAGCATGGCCTTGATCCCTTTCTCACGGGTGAAAGGCGGCAGGATGCTGCCGAAGAGGGTGCTGCCCGCGGCATACGGGTACTGGTCAAAGGTGACGGGAATGCCTTCCGCTTCAGCCTCTTCAATAAGCCGCAACATTTTCGGGAACAGCGGCTCGTTGTATCTGCCGCCGCCGCAGAGTTTGAAATGGGAAAAATGCAGATGCACGCCGCTGCCCCTGGCGACGGCAATGGCCTCCTCCATGGAGGCGAGGATGCCGTCCCCCTCGCTGCGCTGGTGAATGGCAAACGGGACCTTGTTCCGCGCGGCGACTTTGCACAGTTCCGTCATCTCGCGGACGTCCGCATGGACGGACGGCAGGTAGAGGAGACCGGTGGACAGCCCGATGCCGCCGCCGTCCAGTTCCCGTTGCAAAACATCGCCCATGGCCGCGATTTCCGTGTCCGTGGCGACGCGCGCCGCCATCCCCATGACTTCCAGGCGCAGGTTACCGTGGGGCACGAGGTAGGCCGCATTTATGCCGATCCCCCGTTTCTCCAGAAGATCCAGGTAGCCGGCGGTATCGCGGAATTTCCAGTCCATGGCCTCGGACCGGCCCTCGATCTGAGCCAGATTGTCGCGCCAGACGCCGATATGCTCGAAAGGCAGGGGCGCGAGCGACAGACCGTCCTGTCCGAAAATTTCCGTGGTCACGCCCTGGCGAAGCTTGGCCCAGGGCATGGCCTCCTCAAGGATCAGGAGATCCGTGTGCCCATGGGCGTCGATGAAGCCGGGGCTCAGAGCCAGCCCTTCGGTATCGATTACCCGGCCGGCTTCCGGTTTGCTGCCGTCCCGCACAATGGCCGCGATACGGCCGCTGTCCACCAGGACGGATCCCCGGAAGGGCGCGCTGCCGGTACCGTCGTAGATCTGGGCGTTGTCAAAACGGATTCGCATTGCGCATCCTCTTTTCCTGGCCGGAAACGCCCGGGCGCGCCACAAGATCCCGGCACAACGCAACGGCCTGATCCGCAGACAAAGTCCGGGCGGCATCCCCGCGCATTTTCGGATTCCTCCCGCAAAAGGTTATGACAGATTGGCCAGGAGGCCGGTCCGCTGGTTGAATTCGTTGATGCGCCTGTCCACATCCGGGCCGGCGGCCTGAACAGAAGTCCAGTAGGACGGATCATACCACTGGGCCTGGATTTCCTGGTAGGTTTTGCCCTGCTGCTCAACCCAGGTATAATACTTGAGATTGTGGATGCGCTTTCTGCCCTGATAGCTCAGCTCTTCCATCAGGTCCGTCGCCGTCTGCCGGAGCGCGCTCCAGGCAACGGCGGAAGCGACCACGTCCATTTTGCCGCGCGCTTCTTCCATTTCCCGCAGGCGGCTGCCGTACATTTCCATGGAATCCGTGGCCATGGTCAGGACCAGGTCTTCCTCGGTCAGCTCGTAGTATTTCGCGAACTTGATGGCCGCTATGGTGTTGGCAACGGAGGAAATGCCCAGAAGTTCAAGGCTGTCCACAACGTTCGGGGCCACGCCCCGGGAAACGAGAAACTCCTTGCCCTCCGGCTCGTTGAAAAGGCGGATGAGCTGCATGGGCACTTCATCGTCCACCGCGATGACCAGGTCCGTATTCTTTGTGTTGTGTACCCACGGAACGTGCTTGTCGCCGATCCCCTCGATCCTGTGCTCGCCGAAACCGTTATTGAGCAGGGTCGGGCACTGGGCCGCTTCGGAAGCCGCGATTTTGGACAGGGGATACAGGGTCTTCAGGTAGTCGCCGCTGGCGATGGTTCCGCCTGAACCGGTGCAGAGCACCACGCCCTTGAATTGGCTGTCGTTTGTGATCAGCGACTTGATAAGCTCAGCCATGGCCTGTCCGGTCACCGCGTAGTGCCAGAGGTAGTTGCCCATGTCGTCAAACTGGTTGAATATCTGGAGCTTGTCGCCGGAATCGCGCAGTTCCCGGCACTTGTCAAAGATTTCCTTGACGTTGCTTTCGGTACCCGGCGTTTTGATGGTTTCCCCGGCGATCTTGGCAAGCCAGTCGAAACGTTCCCTGCTCATTCCTTCCGGCAGGATGGCGATGGAGTCGCAGCCGAGCAGATTGGAATCATACGCGCCGCCGCGGCAATAGTTGCCCGTGGAAGGCCAGACGGCCTTTTCCCGGGTGGGGTCGAACCGGCCGGTGACCAGGCGGGGAACCAGGCAGCCGAAGGCCGCGCCGACCTTGTGCGCGCCGGTGGGGAACCACTTGCCGAGCATCAGCACGATGCGCGCCTTGACTCCGGTAAGCGAGGAAGGAAGCTCAAGATGGTTCACTGAACCGTACCCGCCGCCGAAAGCCCTGGGCTCGTTCTTCCAGGAAATGCGGAACAGGTTGGCGGGATCGAGATCCCAGAGGCCGAGCAGGGCCAGACGTTTCTTGATGGGCGCCGGGATGGTTTCCGGTTTGCGCATCTGCTCGAAGGTGGGGATGATGATGTTCTTTTCTTTCGCGCGTTGCACGGCGTTGGCAAGCCCGGCTTCATTGATGGAGAGGTCTGGCATGGCTGTTTCCTTCTGTGGGTCAAAGCGTTCGACAAGACCGCCCTGAAGGCGTCGCAAAATTTTTATCATAAAACAGGCTAATATTATCGGATTGCGATCTTATCTCTTGAATATCTCTCCGGCCGTCCTGCGGACATCCGCAAGAGAGGGGTCAACGGTGACGGGAGCGATGCCGGCTTCGTCGCAGGCGCGCATGGCGGAGGGCACATCTTTGAGCCCGCTGCCTGTGATCACCAGGACAACGGTATCCTTGGGGGAGACAAGCCCCTGTTCCCGCGCGGCCAGGAGTCCGGCCAGCGGCGCGGCCGCAGCGGGTTCGGCGAAGATGCCGCTGTTTTTGGCAAGGAGGGGGATGGCCGCCAGAATTTGGGCGTCGGAAACGCGCACCCAGGCGCCGTTGGTTTCAAGTATGGCGGCGGAAGCCTTGATTCGGTCGCGGGGAAGACCGGCGGAGATGGAATCAGCGACGGTTTGCGCGTCAATGGGCGGGTAGGTGAGCGGATCGGCTTTTTCTTTCCAGGTCCGGTACATGAAATCGCTCCCTTCGGCCTG
>JAISOT010000202.1 GCA_031275465.1 Desulfovibrio sp. | reverse complement strand
CTGCCAGTTCCACATATTTTTCCTGAATCAGGATGGTAATTTTTATCTCCGAAGTGCTGATCATCAGAATATTGATGCCTTCCTGGGTCAGGGCGGCGAAGGCCCTGGCCGCCACGCCGGAGTGGTTGCGCATGCCCACGCCTATGGCTGAAACTTTGGCCACGTTCACGTCGTGCACCACTTCGGCCGCGCCGATTTTGACGGCGACCTCCGCCATGATTTCCAGGGTATGTTTCAAATCCTTGCGGGAGACGGTAAAGGTGATATCCGTCAGGCCGTCAAGGCTTGTGTTCTGCACGATCATGTCAACAAGCACGCCCTTCTCGGAAAGCGGGCCGAAGACGGCCGCGGCGACGCCCGGCACATCGGGCACGTCGTGCAGTGTTACGCGGGCCTGGTCCCTGTCGTACGCGATGCCGGAAACAAGCAGAGCTTCCATGGTGGGATCCTCCTGAGTGACAAGAGTGCCGGGGTCGTTATTGAAGGTGGAGCGCACCCGGACGGGAACTTTGTATTTCTGGGCGAATTCCACAGAGCGGATATGGAGCACCTTTGCGCCCATGCTGGCCATTTCCAGCATTTCGCTGTAGGCGACGCGATCCATTTTGCGGGCTGCGGAGCAGATATTGGGGTCGGTGGTGTAAACGCCGTCGACATCCGTGTAAATTTCACATTCCACAGAGCCAAGGGCTGCCGCCAGGGCAACGGCCGAGGTATCCGAACCGCCGCGCCCCAGCGTGGTGATGCGTCTGTTTTCCGTGCAGCCCTGAAAGCCCGCCACCACCAGCACGTCATACTGCTCCAGAAAAACGCGCAGAACGTCGCTCCCGATGGAGCGGATACGCGCGCAACCGAAACTGTCGTCCGTGACGACGGGTATCTGACAGGCCAGCAGGGAACGGGCCTTTACGCCGCTGTCCTTGAGCAGCATGGTGAAAAGGGCCACGGAAACCTGTTCGCCGGTGGAAACCAGGACGTCGCATTCCGCCTTGTCCGGGTTTTTTGACCATTGCCCCGCCAGGGCCAGCAGATTGTCGGTGTCTCCGGCGCGGGCCGAGAGCACGGCCACAACCTTGTCGGCTCGTCCGAGGCCGTCTGCCACCTTTTCACGCACTTTTTGCATACGCTCCAACGTGGCCACGGAGGTGCCGCCGAATTTTTGCACAAGAACTTTCATAGCAGCGATGCCTCTTGTTTCTTCCCGGTTGTTTCCGCCCACTGCCGGCGCAGCTCGCGCAACAGCTTTTTCGCGCCGCGTCCGGCAGCGCTTACGGTCAGCAAGCGTACATTTTCGCACGGCGTAAAAAGTATGTCCAGAAATTCTTCAGGGAGTTCGGCCTTGGGCAGGAATTCGGCCCATTCCAGAACAGTCAGCATACCGGCATCTTGCAAGGCCTCTGTGAGTTCATCCGGCGGCGAGGCCGGGCAGCGGTACAAATCGCCGTGCAACATGGCCGGAGTGGTGGGATAGCGATTGCAGAGGGTAAAGGAGGGGCTGCCCGTTTCCGCGGCCTCGCCGCCGGGCAGAAATCGGGCAAGAAAGCAGGCAAAGGTTGTTTTGCCGCTGCCCATCGGCCCGCGCAGCAGAAGCGCCCTGACGAACCTGTGGCGGGGAAGGTGTTGCGCGAACCAGCGGGCCAGGCGTTTTGTGTCTTCAAGGCTTTCAATTCGTATTTCAGTCACGGCGGATTGCCCGGTTATGCAGTTGAATCATCCGTCCGCGCGGCCTTTGCCCGGGCGCGGGGAATGGCGTCGGCGATTTCGCCCGCCGTATTGCCGCGTTTTGGGCAGGACGCGGCGCATTCAAGACCGGCGAGCGCGTGCAGCGCAACCCCCATGCCCGCGAAAGACAAACTCGCGCTTGCCGGAGGGCGCCCGCAGGCCAGAAGCGCGCCGAGGCAGCCCGCCAGAACATCCCCGCTGCCGCCTGCCGCCAGTTGCGGAATATCATAGGGGCTTATGAAAACGGGCCTGTCCGTCTTTCCCGCCAGGCTTCCCGCGCCCTTGAGAATCACGGCGCAGGGGAGCAGGCGGCACAGCGCGCCAAGCGCGGCGAACCTGTCGGCCTGCACGGCCTGCGCGGTTGTGCCCAGCAGAGCCGCCGCTTCCCCCGGATGCGGGGTGATGATGTCGTCTCCGGCGATATGTCGCAGCAGTTGCGCCTGCCCCGCGAGCAGCATGAGGGCGTCGGCGTCGACCACGGCCGGCGGGCGCCCGGGCAGGGACAGCGCGGCGGACAAAAAGGCGCGCGCGTCGTGTCCGCGCCCCAGCCCCGGCCCGATGACCAACGCGTCGCAACGGTTCAGGAGTTCAAGCAGCTTTTCCGGAAGCGCGCCCGGCCATGTCCGGCTGCCGGGTTCGCCCAGGGGCAGGCTCATGATTTCCGGCAGGCCGTTTTTTATCAGCCCCTCGGCTTCCGCCGGGGCAGCGACGCTGACAAGGCCCGCGCCTGCGCGCAGGGCGGCGCGCGCGGCCAGATGCGCCGCGCCGCTGTATTGCGGAACGCCGCCGATTACAAGAACATGGCCGAAGCGGTTTTTATAGGCGTTTTCAGGAAGTTCCGGGAGATGGGCCAGACAGCGGGCGTCCAGCAGGCGGGCGCTGCAGGGGGCCTGCGAGCGCACGCAGGCGGGGATGCCGATCTCGCGGATGTGCAGACGACCTGTAAAAGCCCGCGCCCAGGGCAGAATAAGTCCCGGTTTGGCCGCGGCAAAGGTGGCCGTGGCGTCGGCCTTCACGGCCACGGGGGAGGGCAGGCCCGTAACGCCGTTCAGTCCGGAAGGGATGTCCAGGGCAAGCACAAAACGGGCCGGGAAGCCGTTGATTTTTTCAACAAGCTCCGGCAACGGGGGGCGCAGGCCTCCGCTAAGGCCAGCGCCTGTCAGACCGTCCACCAGAATTGCCGGAGCGCAGTCCGGGATGCGGCGCCGCAAGGGGGCAAAGGGCACTCCGGCCGCTTTTGCCAGGCGTATGTGTCTGGCGGCGGCTCCCCTGTACTCCCCAAGCGGTTTTATGTGCGAAACAAGCACGCGCGCGCCGGCGTCGAGCAGGTGGCGCGCCAGGCAGGCGGCGTCGCCGCCGTTGTTGCCGCCGCCCATAAAAAGCCATACCCGCTCCCCGGCAATGTCCGGCACATGCTGCCGCAACACGTCAAAGGCGGCCCGCCCGGCGTTCTCCATCAGCAACACTTCCGGCAGGCCCAGGGCGACCGCGCCGGCGTCCCACAGGCGCATTTCCCGCGGCAGCGGCAGAGGGGGCAGAGAGGCCGCAAAATCCGCGTCTGTTTTCATCACGCCTCCAGCACGACAACGGCGAGGGCCAAGGAGCGTTCATGGCTGATGGAAAGCAGGCTGCGCGTAACGCCGAGCGCCCTGCAGCGTTCGTTCGCTGTGCCGAGAAAGGTTATCTGCGGCCCTCCGCAACTGTTGCGGCCGATTTCAATCTGCCGCGGTCCTATGCCTCGGCCGAATCCCGTGCCCAGGGCCTTGACGGCCGCTTCCTTGGCCGCGAAACGTCCGGCGAGGGTGGATGCGGAACAGCCGGGCAGGGCGTTCAGTTCTTCCTGCGTAAAAATTTTTTCCAGAAAGCGATGCCCGAACCGCCCGTAAATCTTCTCAATGCGGAGAATTTCCACGATGTCCGCGCCAAGTCCTACAATCATTTCTGTTGTACCGGAACCGCGTCAGTTGTCCTGAGCTTGCCTGTCGCCGGATTTTTACGTATTATAGTAAAATCGTTGCCACAAAATTAATGGGACAGGCAGAGTATTCTGACTGTTTCACCGCCATGCGTCAAGCGCGGGATGACGGCGTGAGAGCTGCGGAAATGCAGGGAGCGTGCAAATGAAATTGTGCATCATCGGCACGGGGTATGTAGGTCTGGTGAGTGCCGCCTGTTTTGCGGAAATGGGCAATACCGTGACCTGCGTGGACGTAAATCCCGCTGTGGTTGAAAAACTCAATGCCGGTTCCGTCCACATTTTTGAGCCGGGCCTGGAGGATATGGTCCAGCGCAGCCGCGCCGACGGCCGCCTGCTGTTTACCGCGAGTCTTGCCGACGGCCTTGCCGGGGCGGATTGCGCGTTTATCTGCGTGGGCACCCCGTCTCTGCCCGACGGCTCGTGCGATTTGAGCTACGTGCGACGGGTCGCTTGCGAAATCGGCCGCGCCATGCGGACAAATCTGATTGTGGTGGACAAGTCCACAGTGCCTGTGGGCACGGCTGACATGGTGCGCGGCATCATTGAGGGGGAGCTTGCGGCCAGAAAGTCCGACCTTGTGGTCACCGTGGTGTCCAATCCGGAATTTCTCAAGGAAGGCGCGGCGGTTACGGATTTTATGAAGCCTGACCGCGTGGTTGTAGGCACGGATTCCGACAGGGCCGCTGCCGTTATGCGGGAGCTTTACGCGCCCTTTGCCCGCACCCGCGACAAAATTCTTGTCATGACGCCGCGCAGCGCTGAAATGACAAAATACGCCGCCAACTGCATGCTGGCGACGAAAATTTCCTTTATCAACGAAATCGCCGCCATCTGTGAACGCGTCGGAGCCGATGTGCGTGATGTGCGCGCCGGCATAGGATCCGATACGCGCATCGGTTACCAGTTTATCTACCCCGGTCTCGGCTATGGCGGATCCTGCTTCCCCAAGGATGTCAGAGCGCTGGCGCACGCCGCCGCCGAAGCGGGAGTGGAGCCGCTGCTGCTCAATGCCGTGGAAGCCGTCAACGCCCGCCAGAAACAGAGCATGGCCCTGCGCATTCGGGAGTATTTCGAACCCCGGGGAGGAGTGGGGGGTAAAACTCTGGCTCTTTGGGGGCTGGCCTTCAAGGCCAATACTGACGACATGCGCGAGGCCGCTTCCATAAGCATCATAGCCGGTCTGACGGGGCAGGGCATGAAAGTGCGCGCCTTTGATCCCGTGGCTGGGGAGAATGCCCGCCGCATTTTCAGGGACAATCCTCTGGTGGAAATTGTGGACGGCCAGTACGAGGTTTGCGACGGCGCGCAGGCCCTCCTTGTCGCCACGGAGTGGAACCAGTTTCGCAATCCGGACTTCGGGCGCGTCAAATCCCTGCTCGCGAGCCCGCTGCTCTTTGACGGGCGCAATCTGTATTCCCCCTCCGCCATGGCGGAGCGGGGTTTCATCTATTTTTGCGTGGGGCGCAGGACCGCATAGCTGTCCTGCATTTTGGGAGCCGTCGGCTCTATGCCGCGCCGGGCCAGTTCCGACACGACCTTGCGGCAGAATTCCGGCAGGCGGGCTCCGGCTTCGGGCGTCAGTTCCACGCCCGTGCTTTTGTAGTCAAAAGGCTCCATGCCGAAGACGACAGCCCGCGGCCTGTGACCGGCAAGCTCGCAGGTGAGGAGCGTGTCCAGCAGATCCGTCTGGTGCATGGAATCGCGGAAACTGAAACTTTTGCGCAGATCTTCGCCTTCAAGAAGATAGACGGTCCCCGGAGTTCCGCCGCCAAGCACCACATCCAGCACAATGAGCAGATCGCATTCCTGAATGTCCCGCATGAGCATGAGGCCCTGCGTTCCGCCGTCCAGCAGGCGCACGTGGTCTGGCCAGAGATAGCGCTCCTGCAGATGCTCCACGGCGCGCACGCCGAAGCCTTCGTCAGTCAGCAAAATGTTGCCCACGCCCAGAATCAGGATTCTTTGACTGTTGTGCATGCCGCAGTCTCCGCTACGGAAATTGGATATGGTACGCCCGCCCGTTTTTACTGATACAGGTTATGGGACGCGAAGACAACGGGGCGGCTGTGGCTTGACGCCTGTGAGGGATACGCTTATTTCGTTCTGACGGGGAAAACCGTTACATGGACGCAGCCGCAAAAGACAAAAAACACATTGTTGTTTTCGCGCTCATCACCGCGCTTTGCCTGATGGGCGATTCCATGTTGTATATCGCGCTGCCGGTGCATTATCAGGAACTGGGCTTTGAATCCCTGTGGGAGGTGGGCCTTGTGCTGGCGGTGAACCGCATGGTGCGCCTGCCGCTCAATCCCTGCATCGGACACCTGTATTCCCGCATCAGCGAGCGCACGGGCATCTGCATCGCCGTGGCGCTGGGCATACTGACCACCCTGTCCTACGGCTTTTTGCGGGGACTCTTCTGGTGGATACTGGCCCGCTGCCTCTGGGGGTTTGCCTGGTCCCTGTTGCGGCTTGGTTCTCTCTTTTGCATATTGAAAATTTCCTCGCCGGAAACGCGCGGCAGTTACAGCGGCCTGTACAACGGCCTGTACCGTCTGGGCAGTCTGATCGGCATGTTCGGGGGCGGGCTGCTGGCGGACGTGCTGGGTTTCAGCGCCTGCGCCGTCATTTTCGGCCTGGGCACGGCCTGCGCCCTGCCGGCTCTGTTCGCCATTCCGCGAGGGGGGGAAGGGCGGCAGATAAATCCGGAACAGCCCAGCGTTCTGGATGGCTTCCGGCTGACGGCGCGCAATCGCGAAACGCTGCTGACCGTTTTGTGCGGCGCGACGATTGCCCTCGTTCTGCAGGGCGTTGTCGCCTCCACCCTGAGCCATCTCATCTCGGTGCACACAGACGGCTTGTTGGAGTGGGGCGGGCTGGTCTTGGGCGCGGGCACACTGGCCGGATTTTTTCAGGCCCTGCGCTGGAGCTGGGAGCCCTGGCTCGCCCCCCTGACGGGAAGGCTGGCTGACAGGCGCTACGGCTGGCGGCGGCTGCTCTGGTTTTCCTTCGGCTCCGGAGGGGTTGTTTTTTCCCTGCTGGCCCTGTCTCTGCCGCTGCCGCTCTGGCTCGCCGCTCTTCTTTGCATGCAGGCCACGGCAACGGCGCTCACCACCCTGGCGGACACCGGAGCGGCGGCCACGGCCTCAAAAGGCGGAGGGCGCTCGCTGCTCATGACCTACGCCCTGTTGGTGGACATGGGCGCCGCTTTCGGGCCGCTGATCGCCTACAGCCTTAACGCCGCGCTGGGCATCAATTGTGTGTATGCGTTCTGCGCCGCCTGTTTTGTCGTCATGGCTGTTGCCTGGCGCCCTTTTGCCGCGCGGACGCAGGAATGACGCCGATCCGGCGGCAAAATAATTGTCGGTGCAGAAATGCAATTTTTCAAGTGCGCCACCTTGTCGTAGAGCCGTTATCCGTCGGTAAAACCTCCCGAATCAGGAGCGCGCGTCACGGCCTTTTTGACCTTTTTTGTTTTCGGGGCGGTTTTTCCCTCCCTGTTCTCAAACACCAGTGAAAGCAGGTCGTCATACTGATGCACATGGTGCACGTTGATGCGCCTGAGCAAATCTTTGGGCACGTCTTCCAAATCCTTTTTGTTCTGTTGCGGCAGAATGACATGTTTCAGGCCGCGCGCCACGCCGGCCAGAATTTTTTCCTTGATGCCGCCCACGGGCAACACGCGCCCCTGCAGAGTGATTTCTCCCGTCATGCAGCAGTCCGCCCTGACGCTGCGCCCGCTCAGGGCGGAAATGAGGGCCGTTGTCAGGGTAATGCCGGCGGACGGGCCATCTTTGGGCGTTGCCCCGGCCGGCACATGGATGTGAATATCGCGTTTGACGGCGAAATTGGGATCAATGCCCAGATTTTCCGCGCGGCTGCGGATGTAGCTCACCGCGGCCTGAGCGCTTTCCTTCATCACGTCGCCGAGCTGGCCGGTAAGGGTAAGCCCCCCTTTGCCTTTCATGATGCTGACCTCAATGGTCAGCACTTCGCCGCCGGACGGCGTCCAGGCAAGGCCAAGCGCTATGCCGGGCATGAGGCGTTTTTCTTTCCCGTCTTCCACAAAACGCGGCGCGCCCAGCAATTTGGAGATATCTTCCGCCGTCACGGAGAAGGCGCCTTTTTTGCCTTCTGCCTTGCGGCGCGCGAGTTTGCGGCATATGGCGGCGATCTCGCGCTCCAGATTGCGCAGGCCGGCCTCGCGCGTGTACTCTTTGATCACCGTTTCTATGGCCGCGTTGCTGATTTCAACCTTGCTGCCGGCGAGGCCGCTCTCCGAGATTTTTTTGGGCAGAAGGTGCCTGACCGCTATCTCCACTTTTTCCTGCATGGTATATCCGGTAAGAGGAATAACTTCCATGCGGTCCCGCAGGGGCGGAGGGATGGTTTCAAGCTGATTGGCCGTGCAGAGAAACATCACCCGCGAGAGGTCAAAGGGCACATTAAGATAGTGGTCGCTGAAAGTGTGATTCTGCTCCGGGTCAAGCACTTCCAGCAGGGCTGAAGAAGGGTCCCCCCTGAAGTCGGTGCCCAGTTTGTCCACTTCATCCAGCACTATCACCGGATTGCGCGTGCCGGCCTGCTTGAGCGCCTGAATGATCCGCCCCGGCATGGCGCCGATATAGGTGCGCCGGTGGCCGCGGATCTCCGCTTCGTCGTGCATGCCGCCCAGGGAAAGGCGCTGAAATTTGCGCCCAAGCGCCCGCGCGATGGAACGTCCGAGGGAGGTTTTGCCCACGCCCGGAGGGCCTGTAAAACAGAGAATGGGGCCTTTGGACCGGGGGTTGAGTTTGCGCACGCTCAGAAATTCCAGGATGCGGTCCTTCACCTTGTCCAGCCCGCAATGATCCTCGTCCAGCACTTTCCTCGCGTGGGCAATATCCAGGCGGTCGCGGGAAAATTTTTTCCAGGGCAGTTCCGCCAGCCAGTCAAGGTAGGTGCGCACGACATTGGCTTCGGAAGAATCCGTGTGCATGCCAGAGAGGCGGCGCAACTGCTTGTTCGCCTCCTTGCGCACGTCTTTGGGCAAACCGGCCCTGTCCAGCGCTTTTTTGAGAATTTTCAGGTCTTCCTCCGCCTCTTCGCCTTCTTCGCCCAGCTCATGGCGTATGGCTTTGAGCTGCTCCCGCAGATAGTAGTCCTTCTGGGCCTTATCCATGCCTTCCCTGGCGGAACTTTGAATTTTTGCCTGTACCGTGGCCACTTCCAGCTCGCGTTGCAGTTGGGAGTTGACCAGGGAAAGGCGTTTCACAGGGTCTTCCGCTTCCAGAACACGTTGCGCGTCCGCTATTTTCAGGCGCATGTTGGCGGCGATGAGATCAGCCAGGCGGCCGCAATCGTCCACATTTTGCAAAACCGTCATCATGTCCGGCGAGGAAACGCCGCGCAGGGAAAATATTTTTTCACTCTGCTCCCGCGCGGCGCGCAGGAGGGCTTCCACCGACGGGTTGTTTTCCGAGGCAATCTCCGGAACGGGCGCGATAACGGCTTCCAGGTAAGGAAGTTCCTGCCGGTAGGCCGTCACCCGCGCGCGGCTTGCGCCCTGCACAAGAATTTTTATCCGGGAGTCCGGCATCTTGAGCAGGCGCATGACCTGTACGACAGTACCCACCGCGTAAAGCTCGTCAATGCCCGGGTCTTCCGTGCTTTCTTCCTTCTGGGCCACCACCAGCAGGTAGCGGCCTTCATTCAGGGCGCTCTCCACGGCCTTGACGGATTTTTCCCTGCCGATAAAGAGCGGCAAAATCATATGGTTGAAGATGATGACGTCGCGCACCGGCAGCACGGGCAAAATGTTCGGAATGTCGGGCATCGTCCCTTCGGGAGGGGCTTTGTCCTGCGCATCGGACGAAGGGGTGTGTATCTGGTCGCCATCGTCGGCGGACTGCGCCGGGGCGGGGGTGTCCTGCATGTTGTCGTCAATCATAACTTCTCCTTGGATGGGAAAAATAATTCCCGGGGCGCGGCAAAAAAGGCGGAACGTCGCGCAGCGGCGGCAGGTATGCCCGGATGCCGCGTCCCTCAAAAAATTGCCTGTTGGGCCGTGCTGTAACAGTCACCCTCGGTGACTATGACGTGATCCAGAAAACGCAGGCCCATACGCGGGGCAATCTGTGACAGTTCTTTAGTCAGCGCGGTATCCTCGTCAGACGGCTCCGGGGAACCTCCGGGATGGTTGTGCACCAGAATAATGCCGCTTGCCTTGCGGGCCAGGGCTACCTCCAGCACCTCGCGCGGCTGCACGGGCACGGCGTTCACCCCGCCGCGCTTGAGACGTTCCCAGGCTATAAGACCGTTTTTGCTGTTCACCAGAGCCATCCAGCATTCCTCATGCGGGCAGCCGGCCAGTCTGGCCCGCGCCATGTCCGCCACAGCCCGGGGGGTGGCGAGCTCTTCACGTTTGCGCACGGGCGAGGCCACGTAACGGGCCAGAAGTTCGCGCAATACCTGCCAAAGCCCCATGAGACCCGGCCCGAAGCCGGGAACATGCGACAGTTCGTCCGGGCGGGCATCCAATACGCCGCGCACGCTTTTGAAGCGCCGGAGCAACTCCTCCGCGAGGGGACGCGTGTCCTTGCGCGTCAAGCCGTACCCCAGAAAAAGTTCCAAGACCTCATGATCCGCCAACGTCGGCGCGTCGTGGGCCAGTTTCGCGCGCAGCCTTGCGCGATGGCCGTTATGCGGATGTACGGGAGATGAGGACTTCACCGCTGTAAGATAAGCATTTTTTCCGGGCAGGCAAGGGAAAATTTGTTCGGGACAGCGCGCGACGGCGCGATGGATTCATCTGTCTTTGCGCGGCTGCAGATACTGGGGTTCAAAGACCAGGCGGTACCGGTGCGCAGGCGCCGATTTGGCCGGCGGGGTGACGTCCCCTTCAATGGGGAGGGGTTTGTCGGAAAAGCCAAAGGGCAAGAGCCGCTCAACTGTGAAGGGAAGGGCAAGGCCGTTGTTGATTTGAATGACAGGCAGGCTTGTCAGGCCGTTGCCGGTCACAAAAACGCCGCTCACGCCGACGGAGGGCGGCTTGTCAAAAATGCCCGGGGCATTTCCGCGATGCTCCGCAATTCCGCCGGATTGTTCCGCAGACTCTTCGTTGGCGTTTCCG
>JAISOT010000154.1 GCA_031275465.1 Desulfovibrio sp. | reverse complement strand
CATTCTCGCCAGAACGGACGCCATATACGCGGTTCCGGCGGCGAGGCGGGGGTTTACCAAAGCGCGCGCCGACGGCGCCACGGGGCATCCGGTCATGCTCCGAACGTCCGTTGTGCCGCAGCATCTCCGGGACGTGACCCGGTTCATCGAGCTTGCGGAAATCGTGCGCTTCGCCGACCGGGTGCTGGGCACAGCGGCCATGCGTGTACCTGTCGGCGGGACGCTCGCCGTTTACCGGGAGACGCCGGTCACGGTCATATCATCCGCTCACGACAATCAAAATACGGCAGCTTGAAGTCCCCAAGGAGGTTGTGTATCATGGCTTGCCCGGATGGCAACGGACACGGGACACGGCCGGACAGAAAAGGGAACAGATTCCGGTGAAAAATCGCGGCGAATCTCGGCGCAGGCTCCTCGGCTGCGCGGGAAAAGCCGCAAAGACGCCGGTTTTTCTTATGCCTTCGGAGATGCCGTGACACGGAGTAAAACAAAATGGAGGGCAGACCATGAGCGATGAAAAGCCGCATGTTTCCAAGGAAAAAAAGCTGACTACCGTCGCGGGCGCCCCGGTGGTTGACAATCAGAATGTGATTACCGTGGGGCCGCGCGGCCCCATGACCCTGCAGAACGTCTGGTTTATGGAAAAACTGGCCCATTTCGACCGGGAAGTCATCCCCGAGCGGCGCATGCACGCCAAAGGATCGGGAGCGTACGGCACCTTCACAGTGACCAGGGACATCACCAGATTCACCAAGGCCAAAATTTTTTCCCAGACAGGCAAGAAGACGGAGGTGTTCGCGCGTTTCTCCACTGTGGCCGGCGAGCGCGGAGCGGCTGATGCGGAACGCGACATCCGGGGTTTCGCCGTCAAGTTCTACACTGAGGAAGGCAACTGGGATATGGTGGGCAACAACACTCCTGTCTTTTTCCTGCGCGATCCGCTCAAATTTCCCGATTTGAACCATGCCGTGAAACGCGATCCGCGCACCAACCTGCGCAGCGCCCACATCAACTGGGATTTCTGGACATCCCTGCCGGAAGCCCTGCACCAGATCACCATTGTCATGAGCGACAGGGGCATACCGGCCACCTACCGGCACATGCACGGCTTCGGCAGCCATACCTTCAGCCTGGTCAACGCGCAAAACGAGCTGGTATGGGTCAAATTCCATCTGGTTTGCCAGCAGGGGATCAAAAACCTGACCGACGCCGAAGCGGAGGCCCTCATCGGCAAGGACCGGGAAAGCCACCAGCGCGATCTCCATGAAAGCATCGAACGGGGAGAATACCCCCGCTGGACCCTGTCCATTCAGGTCATGCCCCGGGAGGAGGCGGACGCCTGCAAGTACCATCCCTTTGATCTGACCAAGGTCTGGCCGCACAAGGATTATCCTCTGCAGGAAGTGGGCGTGCTTGAGTTGAACCGCAACCCGGAAAACTATTTCGCCGAGGTGGAACAGGCCGCCTTCAATCCCGCCAACGTGGTTCCCGGCATCGGCTTTTCGCCGGACAAGATGCTTCAGGGGCGCCTTTTTGCCTATGGGGACGCCCAGCGTTACCGCCTTGGCGTCAACCACCATCTGATTCCGGTCAACCGGCCCCGCTGCCCGGCCCACAGCTACCACCGCGACGGGCTGATGCGGGTGGACGGCAACTTCGGCAGCGTTCTCGGCTATGAACCCAACAGCTATGGGGAATGGCAGGAACAGCCCCGGTTCCGCGAGCCTCCTCTGGAAACGCGCGGAGCCGTCAGCAACTGGAATTACAGGGAAGACGACGATGATTATTATTCCCAACCGGGCGCTCTGTTCCGGCTCATGACCAGGGAGCAACAGCAGGCTCTCTTTGACAACACGGCCCGCGCCATGGGCGATTGCCCGAAAGAGATCAAGCTGCGCCATGCAGGCCATTGTTACAGGGCTGATCCGGCTTACGGACAGGGCGTCGCCGAGGCTCTTGGCCTCAACCCGGACGAGATTGCCGGCAGGGAGTAGAGCCTGTACGGGGTTGCGGGGAACCGTTGTCCGTTTCCTTCCGGCGGCCGCGCACGCGGCCGTGCGCTTTTGGATGCGGACGTATTGCCTGTGCGCGGCGGACGGCGAAGCACATCTGCCGGCGCCGGAACCGCGAAACCTTTTATATCAGCATGGAGACAGCCCTTATGCGCGCCTTTGGCCTCGGCGCGCGTCTGGTCGGCTGAATACCCGCGTGCGCTGTGATTGCTCTCCCGGTTTTTCGCGCACGGCCGCCAGGGGCGGCGGCGCGGCATGCCGTGGAGCGCATGGGCCGGAACGATCGCGGTAACGGAAGGCGCGATGAAAAAAGTCCGTCCTGACTACGGCAGGCCCTCCGCCTGGGCGGAACTGATCTTTTTGACCCTGCTCCTGGTTTTTCTGCTGGAGCAGGTGGAACTGCCCGCCGCTCCCTTGATGGGCGCCATTGCCGCCGCCCTGTTTCCGGCCTTGCGCGAGGTGAAGATTCGCGTGCCGGCCGCCCTGTTTTTTGCGGCCCAGGGCATGTTGGGCTGCATAGTCGCCCGCTCCCTTTCCCTTTCCGCCCTGCACGGCATGTTGGACAACCTGCCTCTGGTCCTGAGCGCCGTGCTGGCGGTGGTGGTTTTCAGCCTGGCGATCGGCTGGTTTGTCACCATGAGGCAGATTCTTCCGGGGACTACCGGCATTTGGGGAACGTCTCCCGGAGCGGCCGCGATCATGACGCTGATGTGCGAGGCTTTTGGCGCTGATATGCGTCTGGTGGCCCTCATGCAGTACCTGCGGGTCATTCTGGTGGCGGGGGTGGCCACTTTGGCGGCGCGGATGGCCGACGTGACCGTTCTGGCCGCGCACCGTTCCTTCGCTGATTTTCTTTTCCCCCCCCTGGACTGGCCGCCCTTCGCCCAGACCGCGCTGTTGGCGGCAATCTGCGGTTTTGGGGGCCTATGGTTGCGTTTGACGGGGGGAACCATGCTTCTGTCCCTGTTTGCGGGGACGCTGCTGCAGAATTTTGGTCTCATGCGCATTGAGGCGCCCGGCTGGCTGCAGGTATGCACCTATGCCCTGATCGGCTGGACCATTGGCCTGCGCTTTAACCGGGCGGCCTTTTTGTACGCCTGGCGCCTTATGCCGAAAATTCTCTTTCTGATCTGGCTGATGATCACGTTTTCCGGAGGGATAGCCGCGCTCCTGCATTTCGGCGCGGGCATAGACCCGTTGAGCGCCTATCTGGCCGCCTGTCCGGGAGGGATGGATTCCGTGGCCATTATCGCCGCCGCCTCCGGGGCGGACATGGGTTTCGTCATGGCCATTCAGACGGCCCGCATGGCGGTGGTGATACTCACCGGTCCCGCCTTGGCCCGCCTGGCGACGGCGCGCGCCCGCAACCGCCTCAAAAATTTCGCCAATGATGCGCCCGCTGACCGCAAGCCCTGAAACGGCCGCTTTTGCGATGACGCGTCACACTGCCGTTGAATTTTCGGACACGGTGCGGAACGGCGTCCGCGCGTGATTTGACAACAGGCCGGCCATGACCGACAAGCACTCCATCCGCCCGGCAGGAAGTCCGTTGATTATTTCAGTTTCGGACGCCTCTCCAGATTTGCCTGTGCTTCTCAATCAGCCGTCACTTTTATTGTGGTTAGTTTCTTGAGAATGTAGGGAAAGGTATGCTTCTGCGACAGATGAAAGATATTTGGCCCAAAAGCCGGCGTTTTATTATCGGTGTCCTGTTTTGCTGTTGTCTGCTTTCAGC
>JAISOT010000104.1 GCA_031275465.1 Desulfovibrio sp. | reverse complement strand
CCTGCGGGAAAATACTGGAGATCTGCGATCCGCGCATTGAAAAACTGCAACGGGAACTGGCGGAACAGCACGGTTTCGTCCTGAGCGGGCATGTGCACAACCTTTACGGTTTATGCGCCAACTGCCGCCGGGCATAACGGCAACGGCGCGGATATCGGAAGCCGGACCGGCAAGCCTTGCGTGTGATCGCCGTAACCAAGCGTCGGAGTCATCATGGGAGAAATAGTGGCCATCTGCATGAGCGAGCGTAAGGGGACAGCCAAAAAGCCCGTGAATTCCGCTCTGCTGATAGAAGGGCACGGTTTCGAAAACGACGCCCACGCCGGGAACTGGCACCGCCAGGTAAGCTTGATTGCTCTGGAGCGCATTGAGGATTTCCGCAGTCGCGGGGCCATCGCGCCCTTTGGATGTTTCGGCGAGAACCTAGTGGTGCGCGGGATTGATTTTCCCTCCCTGCCTGCGGGCACGCGTTTCGCCTGCGGAAGCGCCCTGCTGGAGCTGACGCAGGTTGGCAAGGACTGCCGTACCCCATGTCAAATATTCCATACTATGGGCGAGTGCATTATGCCCACCCAGGGAGTATTCGCCAAAGTGCTGCGCGGGGGGCTCGTACGCGCGGGCGACAGCCTGGATGTCGTAACCGCCTCCTGAAAAAGAGGGGACCCGCTCTGCGGGCAAGGTTATCAAAATCAGGAAATCAACTTCTTAACACGGGAGACGTCCATGGATCTTAAAGCATTGGCGGAAGCGGCCCGCACCTGCCGCCGTTTTGAAGAAGACAGGCCTTTGGGCATGGCGGACCTGGAATGGCTTGTGGAGTGCGCCAGACTGGCCCCATCGGCCAGAAACGCGCAGACTTTGCGCTTTACGCTGGTGAGCCAAGGGGAAACGTGCCAAAAGCTTTTTTCCCTGACCCGTTGGGCCGGCGCTCTCAAGGACTGGGGCGGCCCTCATCCCGGCGAGCGCCCCACCGCGTTCATCGCCATCCTCATGCCCGAGAACGGCAATAATCTGGTATGTTTTGACGTCGGCATCGCCGCGCAGACCATGCAGCTTGCCGCCACCAGCCGGGGCTGGGGCTGCTGCATGATTCAGTCCTTCGACCGCACGGCCGTGCCGGAACTTCTCAAAATTCCTTCGGGCATGCAGGTCGCCCTGGTGCTGGGTTTCGGCGTAGCCAAGGAAACACGCAGGATTGCCCCCATGCCGGCCGACGGTTCCTTTGCTTACTGGAGGGACGCGCAGGGCGTTCATCATGTGCCCAAACGCGGTCTTTCCGAACTGGTCGCAGCCAGATACTGATGCCGCATTTGCCCGGCGCGCGGCCCGCGGACGACTGCGGGCCTTTTTATGCGTCCGTCCAGGCTCAGGGCAACGGGCGTTGTTTGACGCCGGCGCTGCCATACCGTACAAGCCAGTCATCCATGATCCGGGTCAGGAGGGTATCGCCGCGGCCGCGGGCTTCGCGCCGGGCGGCCTGCACCACCGGACGAAATTTTTCGGCCTTTGAATCCGTTTCTTCGGCCAGGCGGCGCAGGAGCGGGGTCAGCTCTTCCCCCGTCATGTCTTCCCGTCTGGCAAGGCGCAGAAGGCGCGTCTGCACCTGCGGCAAGGGGAAAAAAACCAGGGCCGACAAACCGGCGGAAATGGCCTCGCGCCGCCGGCCGCGGGACTCCAGCAGATCCATGAGCCGTAAATGCCCGTCGAGCCACAGGGGTTCTTCCGCGAGACGCTGTCCCAAAAACTCCGCCGCAGAGCTTGGCTGGGCCTTCATGCGCTCCGCAAGTTCGGCATTGAGGGATTTTTCCAGCTCTTCGCGCAAGGCCAGCCAAAGGGTCAGGGACGGCCCGACGCGCAGAAGGTAGCCGTCACGGGCCGCCAGGGAATGCAAATCCGGCCGGATATCCGCTCCCCAGCGGCGGGTGAGCAGGGCGGCGTTGTTTTTGTCGGCTTCAAAACGGCCCGGCGTCTGGCTTGTGTAATGCACAACAATGCTCTGCGGCGTCAGGGAGAGGGCGTAGCCCCTGCTGCGCAACGCGCAACAGATATCCATATCTTCAAAGCCGTTACGGTATTCTTCAAAAAATGTCCCGGCTTCAAAGAAATACTTCCGCCGCACCATGAGGGCGGCGCCGGTAATGGCCTGCAATGGCCGTTGCTTGCGGGGCAGCGCATGCGCGCCGGGGAAATATTCGTAGATATGCCATAAACGGCGAAAGGGCGAGACAGCAATACCGCAATGCTGTATCCTGCCGTCCGGGTAAAGCAGAAGAGGACCGGTCGCGCCTGTTTTGGGGTTTTCAAGGGCCTTGACAAGAGGAGGCAGCCAGCCGCGCGTGACCCTTGTGTCGTTGTTCAGAAAAAAAAGCAGATCGCCCGAGGCCGCGCGTGCGCCGGCATTGCAGGCTATGGCGAACCCCATGTTTTGCGGCAGGCGCAACGCCTTGAAATTTTTGCAGAAAAGATCGCGGCCCAAGGCAGGCAGCTGCTCCGCCGTGGCATCGCTGGAGCCGTTGTCCACCACCAGGACTTCCAGGCCGCCGTCCGCGCAATCCGCGCCGCCGGCGCTGTGTTCGGCCAGGGAGCGCAGGCAGGCCGCCGTCATGTCCCAAAGATTCCAGACGGGAATAATCACGCTGACCCTGGGCATGGTTATTCCTTTCTCCAATGCAGCGCCATACGCGTAAAAGCATGCGCCCAGGAGGGCACGGCAGGGGCGAAGATATGCGTATAGAGCGCGAAAACATTGTTGAATATGAGGCCGTCGCAGGCCTTGCCGGCGATCATGCCCATGCCCGTGCCCCGTTCAAGGCGCAAGACGGCGGCAGGGGGTTCTCCGCACCATTCGCAGCGGGAATAGTGAAATTCATGGCCGCGAAGCCGTGTGCCCTCGGCAAGCCAGGGATTGCGCCGCGCCACTCTGGCGCTCACATAGCCAAGCCCCTGCGGTTTTGCGCAGCAGCTTGCGATCACAGGAAAAACGCCGCTCATTTCCCACAATTGCCCGTCCCGCTCTATCCCCCGCGCCAAAAGCATGAAACCGCCGCATTCGGCATAGACGGGCATACCCTGGATCGCCATGTCCCGCAGCCGGGCCAGGTGGGGCGAAGCGCGCAACTGCGCCGTCATGTCTTCAGGAAAGCCGCCGCCCAGATACAAACCGTCCACTTCCGGCCAGGGGCGGCTGTCGAAGAAGGAAAGACGCAGCAGCTTCGCCCCGGCTCTGGAAAGGCTTTCCAGATTTTCCCGGTAGTAGAACCACAGGGCCGCGTCACGCACATAGCCGATGCGCGGAGCTTTTGCCGCGCCTCTTTTCGGCTGGCCGGCGCGGCGGGGCGGTTCAGGATCAGCCCCCCAGAAAGGTTTTTCTTCCGGCAAGTCAGGGGCGGCCCGCGCCGCGGCGAGCGCGGCCTCCACATTCACATGAGCGCCCACAAAATCGGCCAGGCCGTCAAGGACGGTTTCCGCCCTTTCCGAAAGAATTTCGCCAAAGCTGGCCAGCCCCATATGCCGTTCCGGCAGCGGATTTTCCGTCAAGCGCGGCAACGCGCCCAGTACCGGCACATCGGTATACGCTTCCAGAGCGCGGCGCAGGGCCGTCTCGTGTCTCGGCGAGCCTGTTTGATTGAGTACCAGCCCGCGCACCGCAAGGCCCGGTTCAAAACGGCAGATGCCCTGTACCAGCGCCGCCGCCGTACGGGTCATCTTGGTGCAGTTGAGGATGACGAGCACGGGGCAGGCCAGCCAGCGGGCAAGCTCCGCCGTGGAGCAGGAGCCCGCCGCGTCCAGGCCGTCAAAAATGCCTCTGCTGCCCTCTATGAGTCCGACCTGCCCTTGTGATCGCGACATGGCATGCGCGAAGAGGGCGCGCAGGCGATCTTGCGGCAAAAACCAGGGATCCAGGTTGGTGGCCTGCTCTCCGGCCGCCAGGGAAAGCCAGGCCGCGTCAATATAGTCCGGCCCCTTTTTGAACGGCTTGACCGCAATGCCCATGCGTTTCAAGGCACGCGCAAGCCCCAGAGAGAGCAAAGTCTTGCCCCCGCCGCCGGAAATCGCGGAAACGCAGAGACGCGGCAGCCTCACTGGCCTGAATCCCGCGTTTATCTTTTCAAGAACAACGCCCGCATGGAAAGAAGAATTTTCATTGTCTGCCTCCTTGTCTGAAATTACTTTATAGCATTTTACGCTTGACATTGTCGCTTGACGGCGAAGTGAATTCGCCTTGCGACAATCTCGCGGCAAGGATTTGTGAACAAATCCTTGCAGAGCGATTTATACATTTTCAATGTTAAATCGCTCTAATGCCTGAATGACCGCTGTCCGGTAAACACCATGGCCACCTGGGGACGGGCTTCATTGCAGGCCAGTATCACTTCCGCGTCTCTGAGGGATCCCCCCGGCTGGGCGATGGCCGCGACGCCTTCGCGTATGGCAACGTCCACGCCGTCGCGGAAAGGGAAAAATCCGTCGGACACCAGCACGGATTTGGCGAGGTTCGCATGGGCCGCCCTGGCGCGGGCCTCGACATCCGCCAGTTTTTCCCGGAATTCTTCTTCTCTCGCGGCCTTCTCCTTGAGTTCGTAGAGGGAGAGCGCGTATTCGTCAAAGGCCAGGGCGTCGGCGTACTTGGTATAGGCCTTGTGCACGGCCAGCTCCACGCAGCCCACGCGATCCTGCTCTCCCGTGCCGATGGCAAGGGTAGCCCCGTCGCGGGCAAAAATGACGGAATTGGAAGTCACACCCGCTTCCACGGCCCAGGCGAAACGCAGGTCTTCAAATTCTGATTTGGATGGACGCCGCGCCGCAACGGCGAGGCCTTCCGCCGTGGTCGCCCGGGCCGGCAGAAAATCCGCATCCGCGACGATGCGGTTGACGAAGGATTTTTGCAGCACAAGCCCGCCGTCCGCCAGGGTTTTTACGTCCAGAAAAGCCGAGCGCCGCCATTCCTCAAGGCGGCCAAGGCCGGGCAATTCCATGATGCGCAGGTTTTTGCGGCTTTTCAAAATATCTGCCGCCCCTTCTTCAAAGGCCGGCGCGGCCACCACTTCAAAGTAGGATTTAGCCACGAGTCGGGCCGCCTCGCGGCTGAAGGCCCGATTGGCCACCACGGCGCCGCCGAAAGCGGCAATGCGGTCGCAACGCACGGCACGGGCAAGGGCCTGGGCAATGCCTTCGTCGCTCCAGGCGGCCCCGCAGGGGTTGTTGTGTTTCAGAATGACGACCGCCGGACGCTCAGTGAGATATTGCAGGATATTGGCCCCGTTGTCCACGTCCGCCAGATTGGTCTTTCCGGGATGTTTTCCCGCCTGAATCATCTGCCCTTCGGTGAGGGTTGAAACAACGCCGTCTTCCGGCCCGCGCAGGGCAAAGCCGCCACAGGAGGGAGGGCTCTTTCTGAGGGCGTAAAGCGCGGCGGGCTGATCGGGATTTTCCCCGTAGCGCAGGCCTTTTTTCTCCCCATTGAGGTTCCAGGTCCGTTTTTCATAAACAAGCTTTTCCCCGCCCAATTCAATGATCAGATTTTCGGGAAAATCCTCTTCGTGCACAGTGCTGTACATGGCCTTCAGGTCCGACATGCGCCCTCCGGAGCTTTTCCCTTCGGTATCATAAAAACCCAAACAGTTCCAGCCGGTAAATCCGGCCGGCCCGCGCTATTTGTCTTGCGGAGGCACCGGGTTTTCTGGTACAGGCATTTTTTGCACAGCCAACCAGTGAAAAACGCATTGGAGCAGGTCATGCCCAACGACGCCACCATCGGCTCGCGCATCCGCGCCTTTCGCGAGAGACGCGAGGTCGGCCTGTCTGATCTGGCCGAAAATACCGGCCTCAAGCCGGAATTCATTGAAAAGCTGGAACGCGGCGAAATTTATCCCGGCCTGGGGCCGCTGCAAAAAATTTCCCGCGCCCTTGGGGTGCGCCTGGGCACTTTTCTGGATGATCAGGACGTGCGCGACCCCATCATCTCGCACATCGGCGCCGAAGCGGAGGTGGCCAGCGCCCTGCAGACAGGCCATGACGCGCGGCCGGAATACGTGCACAGATCCCTGGCCAGGGGCAAGGCAGACCGCAATATGGAGCCTTTTTTCATTACCATGTCGCCCGGCGACGGGGAGGAGCGCAAGCTCATTTCCCATCAGGGAGAGGAATTCATGCTGGTGCTCAAAGGCGAATTGCTGGTCGTCTACGGGCGCGAGCAACACGTTCTCAAGCCCGGTCAGACGATCTACTACAACTCCATCGTGCCGCATCATGTCGGCGCCGCCGGAAGCGAACCGACGGAAATCCTCGCTGTGATGTACAGCGCGTGAAATACGAAAAGCACCATGGACGAAAAAGTACGCGAACGTCAGGCGCAGTTTGAATTGCGCGAATGGACCCTGGGGCAGATACTTGACCACACGGTGGCCCGTTTTCCGGACAATGAGGCCCTTGTGTATGCCGACCGCGATTACCGCAAGACCTGGCGGGAATTCGCCGGCATTGTGGACCAGTTTGCCAGGGGGCTCATGGCTCTGGGCGTGCGGAAAGGCGAAAAAGTGGCGGTGTGGGCCACCAATGTTCCCTACTGGATTGCCCTGCAATTCGCCACGGCCAAAATAGGGGCCATTTTGCTGACCGTGAACACTAATTACCGCGAGCATGAGCTGCGCTATCTGCTTTCCCAGTCCGACTGCGAAAATATTTTTTTCATAGACGGGCTGCGCGACCACGATTTTCTGGGCACCATGTATAACCTTGTGCCCGAGTTGCGCTCGCGTCCGCGCGGAGACATCCGCAGCGAATCGCTGCCGCGCCTGAAGCGCGTCTGCTTTCTGGGGGCGGAAAAGCACCGCGGCATGTATTCCGTGCCGGAAATTCTGGCCATGTCCGTCATGACAAGCGATGAGGAGTACAAGGCCCGCCAGGATTCCCTTGATCCGTGGGATGTGATCAACATGCAGTACACCTCGGGGACAACGGGGTTTCCGCGCGGGGTCATGCTCACGCATGTGGGCGTTGGGCTGAACGGCTACTGGATAGGCCGCCATCAGGGTTTTACGGAAAAAGACCGTCTCTGCCTCACAGTGCCGCTTTTTCACTGCTACGGCTGTGTGCTCGGCGTTATGGCCGCTGTTAACCACGGCACGGCAATGGTCATTCTGGAAACGTTCAACCCCCTGCAGGCCCTTGCCGCGGTGGACAGCGAACGCTGCACCGCCATTTACGGCGTGCCCACCATGTTTCTGGCCGAGCTGGAACACAGACTCTTCAAGCGCTTCGATATCTCAAGCCTGCGCACAGGCATAATGGCGGGTTCCGTGTGCCCGGAACCGCTCATGCGCCGCGTGGCGGAAGACATGTATTTGAAGGAGATCACCATTTGCTACGGCCTTACGGAAGGCTCGCCGGTGATGACCCAGTCGGACATCAACGATTCCATCAGGCTGCGTTGCGAAACCGTGGGCTGCGCCATGCCCGGCATTGAGGTGCGCATCGGCGATCCGGCCACCTGCGAGGAACTGCCGCGCGGCCAGGTGGGGGAGATTCTCTGCCGGGGCTATAATGTGATGAAAGGGTATTATAAAATGCCCGAGGACACGGCCGTCGCCATCAGCCCTGAAGGCTGGCTGCACTCGGGAGACTTGGGAGTTATGGATGAGGGCGGCTATGTGCGCGTGACCGGACGCATCAAGGACATGATCATCCGCGGGGGAGAAAACGTCTATCCCCGCGAGGTTGAGGAGTTTATCCTCAGCATGGACGGCGTGGTTGACGCGCAGGTTGTGGCCGTGCCCAGCCGCAAATACGGCGAGGAGGTGGGGGCTTTCATCATTCCCAAGGACGGCGCCGACATCCAGCCCGAAGACGTGCGCGACTTCTGCCGCGGCAGGATAGCCTGGTTCAAGATTCCGAAATATATAGCAATCGTTGACAAATATCCCCTTACTGCCAGCGGTAAAATCCAGAAGTACAAACTGCGGGAAATGGCCGCCGAACTCTGGCCCGAGCCGATGCGGCAGTAAGCGGGCGAGGATGCCGTGACCATGAACTTTTGTCCCCAATGCGGTGAACCAAGGTGAAAGACGAGCAATTTTCCTTTGAGGAAGCGCCGGGAAAAGGCTGTGCCTGCCCCCTGAACGCGATTCCTGGCGAAGTGTGGCGGCAGTTGTTCCGCAGGCCCTTCCGCAAGCGTCATCCTGTCCTTTTTTGGGGCGCCGGGCTGGCGCTGGCGGCCCTTTTGTGTTTCCTAGTTGCCCGGGATGACGAGGAAGAGATGTTCGGCGGCCCTGAGCGTCTGGCCCTTGTTACCGTGCGCGGGGCGATTCTGGAGGCCGGCGACACCCTGCAATGGCTGCGCGAGATAGGACGGCGCGAAAGCGTCAAGGGCGTGCTGGTGCGCGTGGATTCTCCGGGCGGCGGAGCCGCGGCCTCCCACGAAATTTATGACGCCCTCGCCGAGATCGGCAAGAACCGCCCCGTAGCCGTGAGCATGGGCAGCGTGGCGGCTTCCGGCGGGCTTATGGTCAGCATGGCCGGGGAGCGCGTTTTTGCCAATCCTTCCACCGTCACCGGTTCCATCGGCGTGCGTATGGACATACCGCAATTGCAGGGCCTGTTTGACAAGATAGGCCTGGGGCAGCAAACCCTGGTCACCGCGCCTTACAAAAACGCGGGTTCCTACCTGCGCCGGCTCTCCCCCGAGGAGAAAGCCTACTTTGAATCCGTGCTGAACGACATGCATGCCCAGTTCGTCCGGATTGTGGCCCACGGGCGGCGCATGGACGTGCAGGATGCGGCGAAGCTGGCTGACGGAAAAATTTTTACGGGACGCGAAGCCAAGGAATTGGGGCTGGTGGACGAACTGGGCGGGCAGGAAGCGGCCCATCGCTGGCTTGCCCGGAAAACCGGCGTGCCTTTTGAACGCAAGCTCCTGACCAAACCGAAAAAAACATCCCTGCGGCCGCGGGATCTCCTGAAAGCCTGGTTTGGCCTTGATATGTCTGATATTGGCGATACCTCATGGCGGACACCGGTTTTTTTACATCAATTTTAGAGCGGGTTAACATTGAAATTGAAAATGTATACATCGCTCTAACGCTCTTTGATTCCGCCGGAAAAATCTGCGCAAAGTATCTTGACAAAGCCTGCGGGCTTGGGGCAGTATCTTTCTCCACCGTGGGGCTGTAGCTCAGTTGGGAGAGCGCTTGAATGGCATTCAAGAGGCCGTCAGTTCAATTCTGTCCAGCTCCACCAGAAATTTGAAGGGCTTGCGGAAAACAACGCAAGTCCTTTTTCTTTTGTCTAGTATTGCGTTCATAAAATAGATATGATATATGTGTAGCGCGCCACTTAAGATTAACGTTTCCGCCACCAAAAACTGACAAGTCTCACGCCACGTCGGCGAGGATTTTTTCGCACCGCTCTCTGGCAATCTCCACGTACTCGTCGGAAAGCT
>JAISOT010000078.1 GCA_031275465.1 Desulfovibrio sp. | reverse complement strand
ACCCAGGTAATTGGTCACCGTACCTACCAAGAAACATTTTACTGAGATATTCCTCAGAGAAAGATTTGATACTTGATCAATTTGTTGGTGGAGGAACAACTCTTGTTGAAGCAAAATTGTTAAATCGTAATTGTATTGGTATAGATGTTAATCCACATGCCTTGCTAAGATGTAAAGAAAAATGTAATTTTATCGGTGACAATTATGGTAAAATAGAGATTCACGAAGGTGACGCACGAGATTTGCATTTTATAAATACTGAAAGTATTGATCTTATTTGCACACATCCTCCATATGCAGATATTATTAAGTATAGTGATGGTATAAAAAATGATATTTCTCATCTCTGTATCAATGATTTTTTAGAACAAATAAAAATTGTTGCAAGTGAGTGCTACCGTGTGTTAAAAAATACAAAGTTTTGTGCAATATTGATGGGTGATATGCGGAAAAAAGGTCATGTTGTACCTCTCGGTTTTGAAGTTATGAAACTATTCGTAAATGCTGGTTTCAAGACAAAAGAAATAGTTATCAAAGAGCAGCACAATTGTAAAGCAACAGGATACTGGAAAACAAACTGCATCAAGTATAATTTCCTCCTATTGGCGCATGAGTACCTGTTTATTTTCAAGAAATAGGCGCGCATTGAAAAACAGCAAAGACGCACCGCCAGTGGCGTCGGCCCCGCATCTCCTTGTGGGCAGGGCGGGAGAAGACGCGGCCATTGAGCTGTTGCGGAAGAAAGGTTTGAAAGTCCTTGATCGCAACTGGCGCAGGGGCCGGCTGGAGCTTGACATTGTCTGCTCGGAGGGGGCGACGCTTGTCTTTGTGGAGGTGAAAACCCGTCAGGCCGAAGGCATGTCCGACCCCGCCGACGCCCTGACGCCAGCCAAGCGGCGTATGGTGACAAAAGCCGCGCAGGCTTGGCTTGCCGCGCACAACGCCTGGCGGCGTCCCTGCCGTTTTGACGTTGTTTGCGTGCGTCAACACGGCCTTATCTTACATGCGGAGCACTATCGCCATGCCTTTGACTTCTCCCCGGCTCTGGGTGGTGGCCACACCGCTTGGCAACCCTGGTGATTTTTCGCCCAGGGCGCGGGAGATTCTTGCCGGCGTGGACGCGATTCTGGCGGAGGACACGCGCCGCGCGGCGCGCTTCTGCGCTGGACACGGTATTCCGGCGCGCCGCCTTTTGAGCTTTTTTGAACACAATGAGGAAAAACGCACGGAAGAAGCCCTGCGCCTTCTGAAAAATGGCCGCAGTCTGGCGCTCATTTCCGACGCAGGCACGCCGCTGCTGGCTGATCCGGGTTACCGCCTGGTAAGGGCCTGCCGCAAGGAAGGCCTTGCCGTTTCGCCCCTGCCGGGCCCCTCGGCGCCGACGGCCGCCCTTTCCGCCGCCGGCATCCCTCCGCTGCCCTATACCTTCCTGGGATTTCTTCCCCGTGACGTCGCGGGGCGAAAAGCCCTGTTCACGGTTTTTGCCGCGATGCCCGGGGCGCTGGTCTTTTTCGAGCGGCGCGACAGGCTCAAGGCAAGCCTTGACGCGGCGCGCGAAATTCTTGGGCCGCGTGAGATCGCCATCTGCCGTGAATTGACCAAAACGCATGAGGAATTTATACTTACCCGTCTTGAGCGGTCGGCGGAACTGCCGGAGGAATTGCTGGGGGAGCTGACAATCGTCATCGGCCCGCCGGAACGGGCGGAGCGCCTGCCCGTGCGGGAAATCCGCCGCCTGATTGCCGAGGCGCGGGCGGGGGAACAGCGCTGCCTGAAACCCCGTGAACTGGCGCGCCGTCTGCAGGACGCGGCCCGCGGCTGGAGCGTGAAGGAAATTTACGCCCTTATGGCTGAAAATAAAGACTAGCAGCGGTGACCATGAACAGAAAAATTGCCGGCGCCACTATTGCCGTCAATAAAAAAGCCCGGCATCTGTATGAGCTTTCAGAATTTCTGGAAGCAGGCATTGTGCTTACCGGCCCCGAAGTCAAGAGCATCCGGGCGGGCAAAGTCAATTTCGTGGACAGCTATGTCGACTTCAGGCAGGGCGAGGCCTGGCTTGTTTCCCTGCATATTGCTCCGTACGCCAATGCCGGCTGCGTGGCACAGCAGCCGGACAGTCCCCGCAAGCTTCTGCTGCACGAACGCGAAATTTCCCGCTACGCCGGAGTTGTGGCCCAAAAGGGCCTGACAGTGGTGCCTGTGCGCGTCTATTTCGCGCGCGGCAGGGTCAAGGTGGAAATCGCCCTCGGGCGCGGCAAAAAGCTGCACGACCACAGGGAGAGTCTGAAGCGGCGCGCGGCGGAGCGGGATATGGCCCGCGGAATGTGATACGACGGCCGCCGCTGCAGGCCCCGCTCATCTGGCAGTGTTATCTCGCCTTCTGGATTCTCGGCATTCTCGGGGCTGTCTGGCTCAATCCGGCGATCTTCTGCGCGCTGCTTCTGCCTTTTGCGGATTCACGCCTCAGGCGCCCGAGCCGTCTTGCCCTCGCCGCTCTCATCTTTGCGTGCGGATGCGTGATCGCCGGGCGGCAGCTCGCCGCTGTCCCGCTGCCGTCACCCCCGCCGGCGGACATCGCCGGAAGCCGGAATCCCGGTCTGTGCGGCGTTGTTCATGATGTGCGGCCGTTGCCGGACAACCGCCTGCGCGTCCTTCTGGAAACATCGCGTTTTCAGGACGGCCGGCACAATGCGGACTCTGGAGCCGTCCCCGGCCTTGTGGCCTGGACGTGGGAAAACCCTCTTTTCACGCCGCTGGCCGGGCAGGGCGTCTGTCTTGAGCGGCGGCCGCGTCCTGTTCGCGGATTCGTCAACGAAGGCGTGGAAGACTCCGGCGTGTGGTGGCGGAGCCACGGCGTCGCCCTGCGGGTGTGGAGCAGGGGGGAGCAGGGAAATCCGCGCTTTTCCGGGCAGGGAACCCTGACGGCCCGCTGGCGCGAAAGCCTGCGGGAAAAATTTTTGACGGCCCTTGCGCCGGATGACGCGCAGGCGCAAGACGTTTTCGGCATGCCGCAGGGCAGGGCGCTGCTCCCGGCCCTGCTCTTCGGCGACCGCCGTTTCATCCGGCAGCAAACCGTAAACAATTTTTCGGCCGCCGCCCTGGCGCACAGTTTAGCTCTTTCGGGCCTGCATCTGGCCCTGGCCGGTCTGGTGGGGCTGCTCTGCGTTCTGGCCGCGGCCAGGGCATACGCGCCCCTCTATCTCCGCAAACCGCGTTCGGTCTGGGCGGCGCTGGCGGCCTGTCCGCCGGCGCTTGTCTATCTTTGGCTGGGCGATGCGCCGCCATCCCTCATACGGGCCGGCTGCATGCTGTGTATTCTGGCCCTCTGGCTTGTACGCCGGAAAGCCAGAACCATGCTTGACGTTCTGTGCGCGGCTGTGCTCTGCATTACCGTGGCCGACCCCCTGAGCGCGCTGGATACCGGCATGCGGCTTTCCGTGCTCTGTGTGGGCGCCATCGGGTTGGCGTTGCCTTTTTTACGCGGCATTCTTTCCCGGCGGGAGCATGCGGCCGGCGAATCCCCTTCCCGCCGCCTGTGCCGGCGCCTTTTGCAGATTCTGCTTCTTTCCATGTTGATTCAGGCCACGCTGCTGCCTCTGAGTCTTCTGCTTTTCGGCAACGCCGGCCTGTGGTTTCCCCTGAATGCGCTCTGGCTGCCCCTGCTGGAATTTCTTGTGCTTCCCTGCGCTGCTCTGGGTCTTGTTCTGCAGGCGGGTGGGCTTGATTGGGCCGCGCGTTTTGTCCTTGATCTGGCCGCCTTGCCGGGTCAGACGCTTGCGGACATGCTGGCCTGGCTGGACAGCCGCGGATTTTTGGATATTCCGGCCTTTCTGCGCCCGCACTGGACGGGCCTGCCCGCTTTCGCCGCTCTGGGCTGTGCCGCGGCGCTGGCCGCGGGGAGGGAAAAACCCCTCAAGGCCGGGCGGCGTCTGCTTGCGCTTGGCTGCGTCCTGTTATGCGTCGGCCCGTTTCTGCGCATGCAGGAGCGCGCTTCCGGCGCCGTCCGGCTCAGCCTGCTGGATGTGGGGCAGGGGCAGTCCGTCGTGCTGGAACTGCCGGAAGGCATGCGTCTTTTACTGGACGGAGGGGGGAGTTCCTCTCCCCGCCTTGATGTCGGCAAGGCCGTTGTGGCGCCCGTCTTGAGCTACAATGCCGCGCCGCGTCTGGCGGCGGTTCTCAACAGCCATCCGGACACGGATCACCTGGGCGGCCTCTTGCATGTTCTCAAGACCTTTGAGGTCGGTGAAATTTTCGACAACGGGCTGCCGGCGGCAGGCAGGCTGGAACGGGAGTGGGAGGCCTTCGCGAGCCGCAGACGCAGCCTGCGGGCCGGGGACAGCCTGCGTTTGGGGCCGGCCGGCCTGGGATTGCGGCTTGAAGTGCTTTGGCCGCCGCGCGCCCTGGCGGGCGGCGAGGACAAACGCGGAGAGCGTCGCGACAACGACGCCTCGCTGGTGCTGCGCTTGAGCCGTTTTGGGCAGGGGCTGGCGCTTGTTCCCGGAGACTGCGGTCCGGCGGCGCTCGGCAGGCTGCTGGCCTTGGGGCGGGATGTGCGCGCAAAAGTTCTGGTGGCGCCGCACCACGGTTCCGACAAAAGCTTTCTGCCGGACTTTTACCGGGCCGTCGGTCCGGAGCTTGTGCTGGCTTCCTGCGGCGTTCAGAACAGTTACGGGCATCCGGGACCGAAATTGCGGGACTGGCTCGCGCGGCACAACATACCGTTGCTCACCACGGCGGAAAGCGGGCAGATACGCCTGACTTTCCTGCGGGACCGCGCTGTGCGCGCAACGGGCGTTCGCGACAGGACGGCTTACTGAGCTTTGTCTTCGGCTCAAGGCGCCGCGCCGAAAACGCTCCCGGCCCAGGGTAACAGCGGAGGCGCTCCGTCTCAGAGCTTCGTCAAACGCTGCACGTCAATCTCCAGACTGGGCCAGTCCTTGTCCACCTCACCCGTGATTTCCACGGTGTCCTTCGGGGAGACGTCCTGACCGCGCCAGATGTCGTTGTCGATGTCCACATTGACAGTGCCTGTGGAATCCTTGAATACGTATAAATCCTTGCCCAAATGCCGCACAATGTTGCCGCGCAGGGTGACAACGGCGTCATCGCGCATCCCAAGCGCCTCCCTGACGGTCATTGCGGATGGCCCGGGGCCTGTAAACCCGCCGCCTTTGGCCGGCGTTTCCGAAAAACCCGCGGCCTGCGAGGGAGCGGCGGAACAACACAGCGCAAGGACCAGGGCCGCCGTCCAGGATGCATATACAATGCGTTTTTTCATACTGTCTCCCGTTGCTGATTTTTATCATCATAACCGAAGCGGGGCACGGAGGCGAACTCCGTGCCCGTTGCTTACAGATATTTTTTCACGCCTTACGGCAGCATCCCCTTGAGCGGGTAGGCCTGAAGCAGCGTGATGACGCACACCACGGCGGTCATGGCCAGCGAATGGAAAATGGTGAAGCGGAAGAGATCGCCCTCCTGGCCGACCATGCCGGTAGCGGAAGTGGCCACGGAGATGGATTGCGGCGAAATCATCTTGCCGGTAACGCCGCCGGAAGAGTTGGAGGCGACCGTCAGATAGGGGTCAACGCCCACCTGCTGGGCGGTGGTGGCCTGCAGGTTGCTGAACAGGGCGTTGGACGATGTGTCCGAACCTGTCAGAAACACGCCGAGCCAGCCGAGTATCGGAGCGAAGAAGGGGAACAGCGCGCCGGTGTTGGTGAAGGCCAGTCCCAGAGTGGAGCTCATGCCGGAATAGTTCATGATGTAGGCAAGCCCCAGAATCATGGAAATGGTCAAAATGGGGAAGCGCAATTGGTAGCAGGTGCGCGTGAAGCAGGCGAACGCCTTGCCGAGGTTGTAATTCGGCATTACGAAGGCGGAAATGATGCCGGCAAGGAAGATGGCCGTGCCGCCCGCCGAGACGAAGTTGAAGTTGTACTTCGCGGCATAAATTTTGGCGGCTTTCACGATGGGCGCCGTCTGCTCAACCGCGCCGTCCAGGCCGGGCCACGCTATGCCGAGGGCAAAACCTTCAATGCCCCTGACGGCGGATTTGAAACTCGCCAAACCCCAGACAGTCACGAAGGCCGCCAGAATTATATAGGGCATCCAGGCGCGCAGAACTTCGCCGGTGGTGTAGTTCGAGGTCGTCGGGCCGGAAGTGACCTTTTCGTCGGGGAAATGGAAGATGGTTTTGGGCTTCCATACGCGCAGAAGGACAATAAGGCCGACAATGGTCACCATGGCGGAAAGGATATCCGGCAGATAGGGGCCCAGATAGTTGGAGGTCAGGAATTGCGTGCTGGCAAAGCATACGCCCGCGACAAGGAGCGCCGGGAGGACCTCCAGAGTGCGTTTGAAGCCGCACATGGTGATGGAAACCCAGAAAGGCACGATGATGGACAGGAAGGGCAGCTGGCGGCCCACGATTTTACTGATGTGCAGCATCGCGGCGCCGTCGGCGTTCGGCAGACCGGAAGCCGACCCGGCCACGATGATCGGTATGCCGATGGCGCCGAAAGCCACCGGAGCTGTGTTGGCAATGAGACAGATGCCGGCCGCATAAAGCGGGCTGAAGCCGAGGCCCACCAGCATGGCCGCTGTAATGGCCACCGGAGTGCCGAAGCCGGCTGTGCCTTCAATGAAGGAACCGAAGGCGAAGGCGATGAAGATGGCCTGCAGGCGCCGGTCGTCCGTCATGGTCGCCAGGGAGTTTTTGATGATTTCGAATTCGCCGGATTCCACCGTCATATTGTAAATCCACACGGCGGTGATGACGATCCAGATAATGGGAAAGAGGCCGAAGCAGGCGCCCATGACTGTGGAATTGACGGCAAGGCCGACGGGCATGCCCCAGGCCGCTATGGCCAGAATCACGGCGGCCAGGGTTCCCGCAAAGGCGGCTTTGTGCCCGGCGGAGCGTTTTACCGCCAGCATGTAAAAGAGAATGTACAGGGGAATGCCCGCTACCAGAGCCGAAACCAGAAAGTCCGGCATTCCCGACACTTTCAGAGGGTCGTAAATCTGCGTCCATTTTTCCATATGCGCTCCTCTCGTTAGTTGGTTATGCCGCCCTGGCGCTTGCGCACATCAGGCCATATCTGATGCGCAGCGCAGCCGCCGGTCAGCGTTTCAGATTTTCCGCCAGCAAGTCCGCCACGTGGTCAACCCTGATGTTGATTCCCTGTTTTTCAGCGCCGCCGCGCAGCTGCATGACGCAGCCGGGGCAGTCCACCACCAGCCGGGCGGCGCCGGTCTTGCGTATGTTGTTGAGCTTGTTCTCCAGCAACTGGGCTGAAATTTCCGGGAACTTCATGGAATAGGTGCCGCCGAAGCCGCAACAGACATCCTCTTCCTCACAGGGCTCGTAAACGCCCGCCGCCCTGATGAGTTCACGCGGGGCTTCCTTCACGCCCAGGCCGCGGCAGAGGTGGCAGGATGCGTGGTAGGTCACCTTCTGTCCGGAATTGTTGAAGTCTTCCGCGGTCAATCCCAGCTTGTCGTGCACAAAGGAGCTGAAGTCGACGATTTTTTCCGTGAATTCCTTTGTCTTGGCGAAAAGGGCGGAATTGTCGGACAGCATGGTCTGATAGTTGTGCTTCAGGTGCGAGGCGCAGCTCGCGCACAGGGTGATGACGGCATCGTACGTTTTGTGCGAAAAGGCGCGCACGTTCTGCTCCGCCACGTCCACGGCGGTTTTGCGCTGCCCCATCATTTCCAGGGGCAGGCCGCAGCAGGTCTGCTCAAAGGGAAAATCCACCTCCACGCCTTTGGCGGCCAGCACTTTGACGGCGTCCTCAAGCTGTTCGGGGTAGACGAAATCCTGGGCGCAGCCGCTGAAGATGGCCACCCTGAATTTCGGTTCCGAGGCCTTGCGCTCAAGTTCCGGCCAGCGGTCACGGAAGGATTTGCCGGCAATGGCGGGCAGGGCCTTGAAGCCGTGCCTGCCGAGAAACATGGCCGGCAGATGCCGCTGGAACTGCGTGCCGCGGGTAAAGGGCTTCTGGGCGTACTTGGCGAACTTGAGCAGCGAATGGAAAAGCGTGCGGTTTTTCATCACCGAGGCGAGCAGGGCCGCCTGGGCGTCGCTGCCCTGCTCGTCCGTCAGGCGGCTGCGGATTTCGCGGATGAGCAGCGGCAGGTCAATGCCGCCGGCGCAGACACTTTTACAGGCCTCGCAGCCCACGCAGTTCTGGCAGAGCACCTTGGCCTTGTCCTTGCCGTGGAAGAAGTAGGTGAGAATGAGGCCTATGGCGCCGATATAGACGTAGCCCATCTTGTGCCCGCCCACAAGGCGGAAGACGGGGCAGACGTTGGCGCACGCGCCGCAGCGCACGCAACGGAAAATCTGCGCGAAAAGCGGGTCTTTCGCGATTTCCGTGCGGCCGTTGTCCAAAAAGACCACATGCAGGATTTTTTTGTCGTCCGGGTTGGCGGCGCAGGGGCCCACGCCGCATATCCAGCTCACATAGGTCGTCAGGCGCTGCGCCGTGGCGTTGCGCGGCAAAACCAGCAGGGCCGTGAGCGCCTCGTCCAGCGTGGGGGTCAGTTTGTCGAGGCCGGCAATGGCGACATGCACGCGCGGCAGGGTGGTGACCATGCGGGCGTTGCCCTCGTTGGTTATGGTGGAAACGGCCCCGTTTTCCGCAATGGCGAAGTTGCATCCGCTGATGCCCATATCCGCCTGGATGAACTTGCGGCGAAGCTGCACGCGGGCTACCTTCACCAGTTTCTGGATGTCCGTGTCCTGCTTGACGCCGGTGACCTTGGTAAAGTCGTCGGCCACCTGGTAGCGCGAAAGGTGGATGGCGGGCATGACCATGTGCGAAGGGCCTTCATGGCGCAACTGTATGATCCATTCGCCGAGGTCCGTTTCGTCCACAATCAGGTTGTCGGCGAGAAGGTGGTCATTGAGGTGGATTTCCTCGGCGGTCATGGACTTGGACTTGACGACGCGCCTGACGTTATTGTCCCTGGCGATGCGGACGATGATCTCGTTGGCCTCGGCCGCGTCCCTGGCGCGGTGCACGCGCACGCCGCGCTTTTCCGCCTGCTCCTTGAACTGCGCGTAGAGTTCTTCCATGCGTTTGCAGGCCTTGTCCCGGGCGTCGGCGATTTGGCTGATGAGGGCGCGCTCGTCCACTTCCTTGAAAATGGTTTCACGGTTGGCGCGGTAGGCTACGGCAAAGGTGTCCAGCGTGCGGCGCAAAAATTCGTCCTGCAGCGCGGAATCAATCTGCTTGCGATATTCGGAGAGGGTGGTTGGGGCTTCATGCATGGCCTTTAATCCTCCAAAAGAAT
>JAISOT010000057.1 GCA_031275465.1 Desulfovibrio sp. | reverse complement strand
TCCGCCCGCATTCTCCAACTCGCCGCGGACATGAAGGCCGACGCCGTCGTGGTGGCCTGTCCGCTCTGCCAGATGAATCTGGATCTCAGGCAGCCGCAGGCCGCCAAAGCGGCCAAGGCAAATTTTGCCATGCCCATCCTCTATTTTACCCAGGCTATGGGTCTGGCCTTCGGCCTTTCCCCGGACATTCTCGGTTTTGACAAACTCCGCGTCCGCGCCGACGCGCTGCTGGACAAACTGGAACATGTGCCTCAAGCGCCCGCCGAAGGGGGCAAATCATGCGAGTAGGAGTTTTTATCTGCCACTGCGGCAGCAATATCGCCGGAACTGTGGACTGCGCCAGGGTAGCGGAAATCGCCGGAACTTTTCCGGATGTCGTTTACGCGACCGACCCCATGTACACATGTGCCGAACCGGGCCAGGCGGCCATGGAAACCGCCATCCGCGAACATGGCCTGGACGGCGTGGTCGTGGCCTCATGCAGCCCCCGCATGCATGAAGCCACCTTTCGCCGCACGGTGGAACGGGCCGGCCTTAACCGCTATATGTTTGAAATGGCCAACATACGCGAGCACGTTTCCTGGATCGGCAAAAATCAGGAGGCCAACACCAACAAGGCGGCGGAACTTGTGAAAATGGCGGTCGCCAAACTGCGCAACAACAGGCCGCTCACGGCAAAAACCTTCGATATCACCAAAAAGGTGCTCATCGTGGGCGGCGGCGTGGCGGGCATCCAGGCGGCGCTGGACTGCGCGGAAGGCGGCGTGCCGGTTGTTCTGGTCGAACGGGAATCCACCATCGGCGGCAAGATGGCGAAACTGGACAAAACATTCCCGACGGTGGACTGTTCGGCATGCATTCTTGGCCCCAAAATGGTGGATGTCGCCCAGCACCCCAACATAACCCTGTACGCCTATTCGGAAATTGAGGAAGTCTCCGGCTATGTGGGCAATTTTTCCGTAAAGGTGCGCAGGCGGGCCACATACGTGGACTGGGAAAAATGCACGGGCTGCGGCGTGTGCAGCGAAAAATGCCCCAGCAAAAAAACGCCGGACGCCTTCAATGAATTCACCGGCACGACAACCGCCATCAATATTCCGTTTCCGCAGGCCATTCCCAAAAAAGCCGTCATCGACGCCCGGCACTGCCGTCAGTTTGTCAGAGGAAAATGCGGCGTTTGCGCGAAAGTCTGTCCCTCCGGCGCTGTTGATTACGCCATGCGGGAAAGCATCGTCACGGAAGAGGTCGGCTGCATTATCGCGGCGACGGGCTATGAACTCATGGACTGGACGATCTATCGGGAATACGGCGGCGGCGCATATCCGGACGTGATCACTTCCCTGCAGTATGAACGCCTGCTCTCGGCCTCCGGCCCCACAGGGGGGCACATAACGCGCCCTTCCGACGGCAGGGAGCCGCAAACCGTGGTCTTCATCCAGTGCGTGGGATCACGGGACAATTCCATCGACCGGCCCCACTGTTCGGGATTCTGCTGTATGTATACGGCCAAACAGGCCATACTGACAAAGGATCATCTGCCCCTGTCGCATTCCTACGTTTTCTACATGGATATCCGGACCCCGGGAAAGATGTACGACGAGTTCTCACGCCGCGCCGTTGAGGAATACGGCGTGGAATACATACGAGGGCGGGTTTCCGCCGTTTACCCGGACGGACTGGGACAATACGTGGTGATGGGGGCGGATACGCTTTTGGGCGAACCCGTGGAGATCAGGGCGGACATGATTGTTCTGGCCGTCGGCATAGAGGCCGCTAAGGGCGCGTCCTCTCTGGCGGAAAAATTGCGCATCTCCTACGACAAATACGGTTTTTTCATGGAAAGCCATGTCAAGCTGAAACCTGTTGAAACCAATACCGCCGGCGTTTTTCTGGCCGGCGTCTGCCAGGGGACGAAAGACATTCCCGCTTCGGTCGCCCAGGGTTCGGCAGCGGCGGCCAAAGTGCTGGCCCTCTTTGCCCGCGACAAGCTGGAAAATGATCCACAGACGGCCCAGGTGGACGTACGGCGTTGCGTCGGCTGCGGCAAATGCATACGTTGCTGCCCTTTCGGGGCCATAGCGGAAACCGAGGTTCGCGGCGAAAAAAAGGCGCAGATAATCGAAACTGTCTGTCAGGGCTGCGGCCTGTGCACATCCACCTGCCCGCAGGGAGCTGTCCAGCTTTCCCACTCCACTGACAATCAGATCCTTGCGGAGGTAAACGCGCTATGCCGATGACACAAGGCAACGAACTGCGGATTGTGGGTTTTCTTTGCAACTGGTGCTCCTATGGCGGCGCGGATACAGCCGGCGTGGCCCGGGCCGAGCAACCCACCGATCTGCGGATTATCCGCGTCCCCTGCTCCGGACGCGTTGATCCGCTTTTCATTGTCAAAGCCCTGCTGAACGGCGCTGACGGCGTGCTGGTTTCCGGCTGTCATCCACGGGATTGCCACTACTCGGCCGGAAACTTCTATGCCCGCCGCCGTTTGGAAGTGCTCAAACGTTTTTTGCCGGCACTCGGCATAGATGACGCGCGCTTTGAGTACACCTGGGTTTCCGCCTCCGAAGGGCAGCGCTGGCAACAGGTTGTCGCCTCCTTCACCAGCCGCGTACATGCCCTTGGGGAAGCGCCCCGCCTTGGGGACGCCAAATTTTCGCCAAAGGCCGCCGGTACGGCCCTGCCTCCCCCCCTGCGGACTCTGGGAACCGGAAAAAATGCCCCCCTGGACAGCCTGAAACAGGCCATAAAGGAAAAATTGCCCGGCCTGGAGTGTGTGATAGGCTGGCAGCAAGGCTATGACGGCGCCCACACCACGCCGCTTTTCATGAGGAAAACCGAAGACGTCGACAAACTTGTCTGGGGGCCGTTGAATGTCGCCAATCCGGCGGTCTACCTGCCGCGGTTCAAGGGCAGAAAAACCGGAATCGTCGTCAAGGGCTGCGACGCCCGCTCCGTGGTGGAACTCCTGCAGGAAAACCTCATAGCCCGCGAGGACGTGACCATATTCGCCCTGCCCTGTGAAGGCACGCTGGATATGGCGCGCGTTAACGAAAAACTGGGCCGGTACACCACTGTTGGCGGTATTGTCCGCGATGAGGCAAGCGTCGCCATAACGGTGGACGGCAGAGAGCACAGTTTTGGCATGGCTGAGTATGCGCAGGGCAAATGCCGGGGCTGCGCAAACCCCGTGGCCATCCTTGCCGATGTGACCCTGGGCGGCGCGCCCGAGATTCACGCCGGCGCGCCTGTGCCGCCGGAACTGGGTTTGCTTGACGCCATGAGCCTTGAGGAGCGCAGAACCTTCTGGAGCGCCCAAATGGAGCGTTGCCTGCGTTGCTATGCCTGCCGCAATGCCTGCCCCATGTGCGTATGCCGGGATTACTGCGTTTCTGACTCCCGCGATCCGCACTGGATGACGCAGGAGGCTGACGTCACGCAGAAACTCTTCTTCCAGACAATACATGCCCTGCACCTGGCCGGGCGGTGTACCGGCTGCGGCGAATGCCAGCGGGCCTGCCCGGTGGGCATTCCCATTCTGGCCTTGCGGCAGCACATAGCCCGCACGGTTGAAGAACTTTTTGACAACTACAAGCCCGGCCTTGACCCTGCCGCAGTGCCGCCGCTGCTGGGCTATGAAATGGAAGAACAGAATATCCACGAGAGAGAATGGAAATGAGCGCCATACGCTTTGTCGCATCCGACGGCCTCCCCGCCTTTCTTGCCCGTCTCTCCCAGAACCGCCGGATTCTGGCGCCGGTTGCCAAACCTGCCGGAAAGCATTCTGTGGTTTTTGAGAGCTGGAATGAAGGCATGCCTGTTATTTTGGAAAAAGCCGCAGTGCCGCCCAAGGATGCCGTGCTGCCCCAGTGCGAAGCCCTGCTTGTCTATAAAAAATCCAAGAATCCGGACAGGCCGGAAGACGTCGCCCTGCGCCTTGACGGCACGCCGCGGGCGCTCCCCACCGTGATTTTCGCCTGCCGTCCCTGCGACGCGCGGGGTTTTGCCGTGCTTGACCGTCCCTTTCTCAAGGGGCCGTTTGCCGACCCCTATTATAAAGCGAAAAGGGAGCAACTCGCCGTTGTCACCATAACCTGCTCCAGCGGCTGCAACACCTGTTTCTGCCACTGGGTGGGCGGGGGGCCTTCCTCGCCTGAAGGCTCGGACGTTCTGATGACTGAAATCGACGACGGCTTTGTGCTCCAGGCGATAACGCCCGCCGGAGAAACCCTTCTCGCGTCCTCAGGTCTTGCCGACGGAAAAGAGGCTTTTGCCAAGGCTGAGGCCGCGCGCAAAAAAGCCTGGGCTTCCCTTGTGCCCGCGCCTGACCTCAAAAAAGCGCCGCAGCATATCGCCGCCGTTTTCAATAACGAGACATTCTGGCAGGAACAGGCCTCCTCCTGTCTTTCCTGCGGAGCCTGCACCTATTTCTGCCCGGCATGCTACTGTTTCAACATCACGGACGAAGGCGACGGCTTTGACGAAAAGGGCGGCCGCAG
>JAISOT010000208.1 GCA_031275465.1 Desulfovibrio sp. | reverse complement strand
CAATCGCAGATTCAGTTTGCCGGATATGTTTGCCCGACTCGCGTATGTCGCACTCAGAACTCCACCGATGCCGTACAGGCTCTTAAAATTAGCTGAATCTGGTGCGTAATCAGGAAAATGTATGGTATTACCCTAACCGCTCGCGGAACGGCAGTCAATAGCAAAGAAATGCGCCTCTTGACAATCGGAAGACGGCAATCTAAAAGCAGACATGCGTTTTTGTCGACAATTTGTTTGACTACAAGGAAGATCTCACTTGCGCAGGCACAATCAGGCGTATGAATATTTAAAAGACGCCATTATTTCAAATGTCATTCCCCCCGGTTCGCCCATACGCGAGATGGATCTGGCCGAACAGCTCCGGATGAGCAGAACGCCGATACGCGAGGCGATAAGAGCTTTGGAAGCCGAAGGCATTCTGATCAACTACCCATCCCAGGGAACATTTGTCATGTCGCTTACCTCCTCCGACGTGGAGGAAATTTATGAATTGCGTTCCCTGTTTGAACTTTGGGCGCTGGAGCGCAGCCTTCCCCGCATAACGGACGAGGAGGTGGCCTCGCTTGAAAAATCGTTTACATCGTCATTCAACGCCCTGGACTGGGAAGCGTGCCATAATGCCGACAGGCTTCTGCATGCGCTCATCGTCGAGAGAAGCGGCAGCAGGCGTCTGTCGAATTTCGTCAATACCCTCAATACCCAGACGGAAAGAATACGCCGCTTCAGCGCCAAATCCCCCGCCAGGCTTCAAGTCTCCTACCGTGAACACATGGAAATACTGGCGCTGATTCGAAAACGGGACATCAAAAACTGTACGGAATCATTGAAGAGACACCTTCGCTCTGTCGCCAACTCCGCGATTGAATCCTCCATTCTGCTGAACACCGAAGCCAGCTTCGCATTCGGCGCGAAAGCCGAGAAATTCTGAATCAAGGCTGGTGGCCGGCGCGAGAGAATTATCCCCGGACGGCCTAAACAGATGGCAGGCGAACATGTAATATGTTAAAATTTATGATGAAAAAAATTGTCGACAATATGAATACTATTTGTTAATTATGTGTCGACTACTGGCCGACAGGTTTGCCAGGCCCAGCCAGACGCAGGCACGCAACATTTTCAACACACAGGGGATGCCACAATGTCGTCCGCAGGCTTCAGGATCAAACAGCAGTTCGCCCGCCCGGAAAGAGAGCTTATCGAAGCGTTCAGGGGAATTCCGACCTCCAACATCGCTGACTGCATGAACCGCGCCGCCTGCGTCGATGCGGCAATTATTCCGTTCAACAAAACTCCTCTTCTCGGCTGCGCTTTTACCGTCAGCGCGCCCGGCGGAGATAACCTGCTGTTCCACAAGGCGCTGGATATGGCCCTGCCCGGAGACATTCTGGTGATTGCCGGCGGCGGATGCGCGGGGCGCTCCTGCTGCGGGGAAATCATGGTCCGTTACGCGATGGCGAAACAACTGGGCGGCTTTGTCGTTGACGGCTGCATCCGGGATGCGGAGGCCATCGCGCGATTGCCGTTTCCCGTATACGCGCGGGGCGTCACCCCTGACGGCCCTTTCAAGAACGGCCCGGGAGAAATAGGGTTCCCGGTCAGTTTTGCCGGCCGCGTCATTTGCCCGGGCGACATCCTGGTCGGCGACGGAGACGGCGTCGTGGTGGTCACAGCCGATGAGGCGCGTGAAATCAGCAAAGAGGCGAAAGAGGTTGTTCTCAAGGAAAAACAAATGCTCGCCGACCTCCTGCGGATGGACAGAAGCTGGATTGATCAGACCCTTGAGGCCAAAGGATGTCGGTATGTCTAGTGTCTGGTTGCATAAAGTTTAAGCCTAATTTTGTATGATTACATCGTGATTAAACTGAAATTGCTACACACAAAACTAATGCAATTAGACACTAGTACAATGTAACTCTTAAAACTTATTTTAAGTAGATGAGAAAGATATATCCACAAATTTAAGTGTTACGCTGTACTAGGTTGCGATGGCGTTGGTCGAAAAAAGCAATTTCAGGAGCTTTTGTTGTCAGGCAACAGGTAGATCCTATCTCCGCTGGACAGCCTATGGTGGTCACGCTTTTTGTTCTTAGTGCGCTTTCTTTTATAGGCTCCTCCGCAATGTAATGGCTTGAAAAACGTAAAAAAACTTTGAGGGATTAACGCATAAATCTCTTTAACCTTGTAACATGGCTGGGTTGCTCTCATGAAAACGGTTGTTCTCTATCTGGACAAGATCAGTGCCCCCATGGAAGAGCTTGTAACGCAAAGTTTTTCCGATGTCGCGGAAGTCAAATTTTTGGACCCGTCCCAAGGCGCGCAGGGTAAACTTGACGAGGCGCGCTATATGTTGGCGACAAATTTCCTTGTGACAAGAGAAGTGATCGACAACGCGCCGTGTCTGAAGATGATCCAACGGACCGGCGTCGGGTATGATAACGTGGATATTGAGTATGCAAAAACCAAGGGTTTGCCGGTTTCCATTACATTGGGAACCAATGCCAGCTCCGTCGCGGAACTTGTGGTTTTGTACATGCTCGGTCTGTACCGAAAAATTATCCCCCTTGACCGCCAATCCAAAACGGGTGTCTGGGACAGTTGGAAATACCGGCATGAAAGTTTCGAGCTTCTGGGCAAGACGGTGGGGATTGTCGGCTCAGGGGCCATCGGCCGGGAAGTGATGAAGCGCCTCGCGCCGTTCTGTGTGAATCTGATTTACTACGATATCAAACGGCTCCCCGTCGAAACGGAGAAAGAACTTGGGTGCAGCTACCGGCCTCTTGAAGGCCTGCTGAAAGAGGCGGACATCGTTACCCTGCACGTGCCCTGGCTTGAGGCAACCCGCAACATGTTCAGCCGGGAACGACTGGCCATGATGAAATACGGAGCGATCCTGATCAACACGGCCCGCGGCCCTGTCGTGGACGAAAAGTCATTGATTGAAGCACTGAAAGAAGGTCGAATCGGCGGCGCAGGCCTTGATGTTTTCGATCCTGAGCCTTTTACTCCGGACTCTGAAATTTTGAAATTTGACAACGTCATCACCACGCCGCACGTCGGCGCGGCCACACTGGATAACTACCGACGCGTGTTCACATTCTGCGCTGAGAATATTCAGCGTGTCGAGCGTGGAGAAAAACCAGAGAATATCGTCAATGGCGTCTGATTTTCGTTAAGAGGCTGCTCCGAAACGCAATGTTTTTAACTGACGAGGAAAATGCAATGAGCGAATTTGATACTAAGTATCGCGCAAGAATCATGGCCCTGTCCACCACCAATATCGCGGACGCACTGGATGCCCTGGATCTGAAGGGAGCGACCTTCGGCATTCGGCCCATGTGGGAGAAGGCGGCAAAAATTACGGGCAGGGCCGTGACCGTCAAGCTCACGGCCGCCGGTTTGACAAAAAGCGGAAATCATCTGGGCGTGGCCGCCATCGACGCGGCGCAACGCGGAGACGTTATCGTCATCGACAACGGCGGTCGCCTTGATACCTCCTGCTGGGGAGGCATTCTGGCGACAGGGGCAAAAATGAAGGATATCAGCGGGCTCGTGGTGGACGGCGCCGTCAGGGATCTTGACGACATTATGGAAGCGGACTTTCCGGTATACGCGCGGGGAACCGTCGTTTCCACAGCACGCGGGCGCATTATGGAAGAGAGCACAAACGTCATGATCCAGTTTGCCGGCGTGCAGGTTCGGCCGGGAGACGTCGTTCTGGCCGACAAAAGCGGCGTGGTCGTCGTGCCCTGGGAAAAAATTGATGACGTCCTTGCCAGGGCGGAAGAATTTTTCGGCAAGGAAGAAAGCATGATGCGCGACATACGCTCCGGGCTGTCGATGCTGGAAGTGGACAACAAGTACAATTACGAAAAAATGCTGAAAAAATAGCTGTGCGGAGCTTCATATGACAGAAAATTCTCTTGTCGCGGGGTTTGCGAAACTGGATACCCCGAGTGTGTCGGACGCCCTGGATAAACTTGATCTTCGCGGCGGGCTTCTGGGAATCAAATCTGTGGTTTCGGGAACCTCCTTCTGCGGCAGGGCGTTCACCATCCACTACACGGCCTGCGGAGCCGTTGCCGGAACCGTCGGCGACTTTCTTGACGATGTGGCCCCCGGCGAAGTGGTCGTCATAGACAACAGCGGGCGCGACTACTGCACGGTTTGGGGAGACCTCATGACCATAACCGCCCGGCGCAACGGCGTCGCCGGCACCGTCATTGACGGCGTGTGCCGCGATGTTCCGGTCATCCGGGAAGTAAAGTATCCCATTTTTACAAAAGGCACCTACATGGTTACCGGGAAGGACAGGGTTTTTGTCGACTCGGTCAATTCCCCGGTAAGCATAAGCGGCCTGCAGGTTAACAGGGGGGACATACTCTTGGGTGACGACAGCGGTGCCCTGGTTGTTTCTTGGGAACACGCCGAAAAAGTGCTGGAAGTGGCTACGACAATAGCCGCCAGGGAATCCCAGATTGAAAAGGCCCTGGCCTCCGGCGCTTCCCTGAAAGACGCGAGAAGCCAGGCGGGGTATCATTGTTTACAGAGCGGAAAAAAATGACCTGGCTAGAACCGCCTCGACAACATCAGCCCTGTGCCGTGATCCGGGATATAGTGGACATGTTGCTAAGGCCAAACAACAGAGGGGCAATATGAAAAAAACATGTGTGTTACAGATGATGTTGGCAACCATTCTGGGGGGAGTTATTGTCTTCATCACCGACGGCATGACCACTGCCGCCGACAAGGAGCCGATTCAACTCAAACTTGGCCATGTGTCCGCTCCTGCCCATCCATACCACATCCAGGCCGAAGCCGTGGCTAAGGAGGTATTTGAAAAAACCAACGGTGAAGTAAAAATAAACGTTTTTCCTTCCAACCAGCTGGGGCAGCAGCGGGAAATGAATGAGGGACTGCAGTTGGGCACCCTTGATATCGTGCTTACGTCTTCAGCGGTACTGGCGCAGTTTGCACCTAAGACGCAAGTTATTGATCTCCCCTACATTTTCCGTGGCAGGCAGCACGCATACACAGTATTTGACGGTCCGCTTGCTGATGAAATTTACAGCGGCGTTAAGGCGATAGGTACCTATGTGACAACCTGGGAGAACGGCGTTCGCCATTTCGTGAACAATGTACGTCCCATCAGAACGCCCGCCGATATGAAGGGCTTAAAAATACGGGTCATGGAGAACAAAGTCTATATTGAGATGACAAAACTTCTGGGCGCCAACCCCACGCCTATGGCTTACGGCGAACTGTATACGGCATTGCAGCAAAAAACCGTGGACGGCGCGGACGCTCCCGCCGGGAACATCCACACGGAACGCTTTTATGAGGTACTGAAATACCTGACCCTTGACGCGCATTCCTATTCCCCTTCCATTGTGCTGGTAAGCAACAACCTGGGCAAAAAAATCGGCGAAAAGAACGCCAGGATCATCACTGACACTTTCAAGAAACATACTAAATTGCAACGGGATCTATCCATCCGCGACGAAACGGAAAAATTGAAATTGCTCAAGAAGGAAGGCATGGACATCTATGACCCCACTCCCGAAGAAAAGAAGCAGTTCATGGATGCCGTCAAGCCGGTATGGAACCAGTTCTCAAAGATCGTTGGGCAGGATCTCATCGACAGGATCGTCGCCACCCCATAACAAAATTGCGCGTACCCGCTCCCGCGAAAGCGCGCCGCTCTTCGCGGGAGTCTTTTAGAACATGCGAACGGCAAGGAAATCTTGAATGCCCACTTACAAAAAAGTCGTTAAGCGCATTGCGGATGCCGTACTACGTATCAGTATTCTGTGCTTTTTGCTTATGATGTTTTGCGGTGGGGCTCAGGTAGTTTCACGTTATGTATTCAATATGTCTCTGGACTGGACTGAGGAAGTCGCCAGATTCATGTTCATAATCTCCTCGCTGCTGGGTGCAGCGCTATGCTTCAGGAGCATGGGGCATGTCAGGGTTGATCTTGTCGTCATGCGCCTTTCCGCCAGGATGCAACGCCAAATAGCGCTGCTGGTGCTGGTCGCTGACGCCGCATTATTCACGGTCATGCTCGGGTTCGGCGTTGTGATAGCCTGGGTGACCATGGGACAAGTGGCTCCGGCCACCGAAATTCCCATGGGTTTGGTATACGCGGTGGTTCCGATCAGCGGCCTGTTAATGCTGCTTTTCCTCGTGGAACAAATGCTGGACATAGTCTTTCAGAAAGACAATGCCGCCCCGACAAAAGAAAGGACGACGTCATGATCGCCTTTATTCTGTTTAGCGTTTTTTTGGTATTGCTGATTATAAGCGCGCCCATAGCCGTGGCACTTGGCCTGTCCTCGGTGGTTGCCTTGATCGTGGAAGGGACTGTCCCTCTGACGGTGGTTGTTCAAAAAATTTTTGCCGCCAACAATTCGTTCCCCTTGTTGGCGGTACCCTTCTTCATGTTTGCGGGGGCCGTAATGACCGAAGGCGGCATTTCACACAGGCTCATCAACTTTGTCTACGCCCTGGTAAGCGGCATACGGGGCGGCCTGGCCATGGTGGCCACGCTGACCGCCATGTTTTTCGCGGCCATTTCCGGCTCATCTGCAGCCACTACGGCGGCTATCGGAGCCAGCATCATCCCGGCCATGCAACAGAAAGGCTATAATGAAGAATTCTCAGCGGCGGTCATCGCCGCAGCCGGCACGACAGGCATTGTCATTCCCCCGAGTACGCCGCTGGTCATTTTTGGAGTAGTAGCCGGGGTGTCTATCGGCGATCTGTTTTTGGGAGGGCTCATTCCTGGCATTCTCATGGGTCTTGCCATGATGGCCGTCATCTATGTGCAGGCCAGCCGGCGTCAATATACCGCAGACAACAATTCCGGCAAGCCCCGCAACACGTGGAAAGTGTTCAGGGATGCCAGTTGGGGCCTTATGATGCCCGTCATCATCTTGGGAGGTATCTACGGCGGCATTTTCACACCCACGGAATCGGCTGTGATAGCTTCTTTCTACGGTCTTTTCGTCACCATGTTCGTATACCGGAGCATCACGCTCCGGGACATACCCCGCATCACGGGCAAGGCCGTGCTCCAGACGGCCATGATCATGTTTATCATCAGCATGGCGAACGTATTCGCCTGGCTGCTGACTGCCAACCGCATACCACAGGAAATCGCCGCCTACCTCCTGAGCATCACTGAAAAACCGCTCTATATCATGTTGCTCATCAACATCCTTTTGTTGTGGATAGGCACCTTTCTCAATGCCACTGCCGCCATCTCCATTCTGGTGCCCGTCCTGATGCCGGTCATCACCAAGGTGGGAATTGATCAAGTGGCTTTCGGCGTCATCATGACCGTCAACTTGGCTATCGGCTGCATCACGCCGCCTGTGGGGGTGGATCTGTTTGTGGCCCAGGGAGTGACGGGCATCAGCATTGAACGTATTACCCGTGCTATAATGCCTTATATGATGGCCCTCATCTGCGTGTTAGCCCTGATCACCATATTCCCCGACATCATCTTGTTCCTGCCCAACATGATGACTGGCAAGTAAACTCAGCAGGCATAGGCCATGATGGCAATGGTGCCCGAACCAGCAGGAAATACGGATGAACACGAGAAATGCGTCACAGCCCGAGCGCTTCGCAAATCCGCGCCACGCGATTTTCGTAGCGATGCTCCCTGCGCAGAATGTCCCGCCATTGTGCGCGCAGTCGCCGCGTCCCGGGGTCAGCGCGCAAGGAGGCAAAACGCGGGGCAAAGTCTTCCGGCCGTTCCAGAATGACGGGGCGCGCCAGTTCCGGCGGAAAAATTTCAAGGCCTGGCGTGGCGTCGGTGAGAAGCAGGCCGCCGGCGGCCCATACGTCAAAATGGCGCTGGCTCAAACTGCGGGGCAAAAGCAGACTCGTGACATTGAGCACGGCTGACAGGGCATAGCGGGAGGGCAGGGCCGTATAGTAGTCCACCGGCGGCGCTATCTCAATGCCGGGGAAAAAATTCCGCCAGCCGGCGTCGCCGATGAGTCGCAAGCCGGCCGGGAGGGCGGCGGAAATCCAGCGGGCGCGACGCGCGCGCGAGCAGATGTCGGCTCCCAGACCGGCGCGGCGCACCGCCTGCCCCGGCCAGGGAGAAAGACGCAGCTTTTCCATCCACCAGTGAAACTGGGGGGCATCCGCAGGGCTGTCAGGCCTGCCAGCGGCAGGCTGTTTTTGCAGTGCCCGCGCAAGCATATCCTGCGGCACGCGCGCTGCGGCAAAAAAACGCGACTGCTCCGGAAAGGCGGAATGCCCGACAAAAAGCGGCGTTTGCGGAAGACGTTCACTGCGGAGCTCGCTGTCCTGCCGCCACATGTGCGGCGCGGCGGCCAGGGGAAGATGGTGGATCGTTCGCGCGCCGGCGCGTTGGAGAGCAGGGATGAAACCCACGTCCGTGACGAAAAGCGCGGCCTCTTTCCACCAGGGCAAGGGCAGACTTGAGAGCAGGTGCCAGGGGTTGTCCACGCACCACAGGGCCACAGCCACGCCCAGGGCTCGGCAGAGCCAAAAAATCTCCCCTTCCGGATCAAGGCCGCGCAGATTGACGGAAAGCGCCAGAACAGGCCGGTATCGGACAATGGCCTCTTCCCAGACGGCGATCGTGTGTTGCGAATTTCTTCCGCCAGGGCGCAACGGCAGTTCCACTATGCCGAATCCCGCACTGCGGAGAGCGTGGACAAGCTCCTGATGGAGCAATTGCCGGTCTGATCCCGGCAGCAGCACTGTCCCCTGACGTCCCTCTCCGTCTCTTGCGCCCCTGTTGAAATTTTTGCCCATGCCGGCGCGCGCCGCGGCGACGCGCCCCATGAGCGGCCCCCAGAACCGCGGCGCGAGACGTCTGTTGAGCCGGTATTCATGGATGCGGCAACACGGAACCAGTTCCAGGGCCTGACGGACGCTCACTTTCCGCCAGCTTTCGGGGATGGCGCCCGGAGGACGCGCGGCATTCAAACGGCGCAGAATGCGCGGTTCTTCCAGCCAGAAGACGCGTTTGTCCCGCGTGAAAGGGAGAGCTTCCGGCCTGCCCGGGCCAAGGCCGAACAAAAGAATGCCGCCGGATTCCGCCTCCCCCGGCGTCGCCTGCGGCCAATGCCCTTCACCGTCAGTCCAGGCCTCCGGGCCGTCCGGCAGGCTGACAAGGCGACCGGCGAAATCGTGCAGGCGCGTGCGGCATCTCATTGCGTGTCTTGCCGGTCGCGCCTGTCCTGCCGTGACTTCAGCCAGCTTTTTTCCGTTCCGGCCCTGAGGCGGCGGATATTTTCCGCATGTCTGAAAACTACCAGGGCAAAAACGCACAAGCCCAGGGGAAGCCATTGCCACAGGCCGAAAACGGCCAGCAGGACCGGCAGAACCGTGACAAGGGTCAGGGAGCCGAGGGAAACATAGCCGGAACGCCAGATGACGAGAATACACAACAGCGCGGCGGCCAGAAGCTGCGCGAAGGCCAGCGGCAGGAAAATGCCGATGCTGGTGGCAACGGCCTTGCCTCCCCTGAATTTCATAAAACAGGACCATGAATGTCCCGCTATGCTTGCCAGCCCGACCAGGGAAACAAAAACCGGGGCGGGATGCCAATGCAGAGCCAGCCAGACCGGAGCGGCGCCTTTGAACAGATCGCAGAGCAGCGTGCCCACGCCGTAGCCAAAACCGCACAAGCGGGCTATGTTGGTGGCTCCGGTATTGCGGCTTCCGTCCAGACGCGGATCAAGACCGCAAAATGTTTTCGCTATAACCAGTCCCCAGGGAACTGACCCCAGCAGATAGGCCGCAAGGGGCAATGCGTACAGGACAAGCTCCTGCGTGGAAGAAGACTGTGGCGTCATGAGGATGTTTCCAGGATCTGCACTTCGTTGTACAGGGGATTGATTTTTCCCAGTCGCACGGAAACGGACATGCCCGGACGCGCCCGTTCGTCAAAAAGCTGCCGCCGGCCGCGTACGAATAAACCCTGCTCAGGCAGGCTGACGCTGACAACGGCGTCGTTTTCTTCCGTAATGACGCCGGGCCACCATGCCTTGTCGCCCTGCTGGCGAAAATACAGAAGTTTCCAATAGCGCGGGCGAAAACGCTGTACCTGTCCCGTTGCCTCCAATGCCGGCGCAAGGAAGCCGAGCGTGCGCGAGAGAACTTCCTCATCCCACAATGGCTTGCCGTTGCGCAGAAAGTGTGCCGTTTGCGCCTCGTTGACAAGATCCGTATAACGTCGCAGAGGGGACGTTATCGGGGCGTAGCGCGCGACCGCAAGCGCGGCATGCCGCCGGGCGCGGACTTCCAGGCATGATGGGGCAAGGGCGCGCATGATGCGGGCCATGTCCTCGGGTTTCGTCCACACGCCCGCGTATTCTTTCGGCAGCGCGACGTCCTGCGTGCGGTGCAGGAGGGGAATGTTCCGCCCGGCCGCCCAGTCAGCCACAGCGCCGCTTGCCAGAATCATCATCTCAGCCACAAGGTTCTGCGCGTCGCGGGCCGGATCATCCCGCTCCAGGGTCACTATGGTGTCCACGCCTTCGCCGTGCAGGCGCAGTACCGGTTCCGGCCTGTTCATGATCACGGCGCCCCCGGCTATGCGCGCCTGCTGCCGCAGGCGGGCCAGCTCAAGGGCGGCGCGCAGCATATCCGCATAAGGGCTTGCGGCATTGGGCGGCAGCGGGGAACGGCAGCGGACGGCCTCCAGCGCAGCCTGGCAGTCGGCATAATTCAGGTTGGCCGCAAGGCGCACACCGGCGACAAAAATTTCGCACGGGCCGACAGCGCCGGTCCTGTCCGCCGTCAGTCGTATGCACAGCGCCGGGCGCGTCTGCCCGGCGGTGAGGGAAAAAACGTCTGTCCCCAGAAATTCCGGCAACATATGGCATGTGCCTTCGGGAAGATAAAGACTCGTCGCGCGGTGAAGTACCGCTTTATTGAACTGCCCGTCAAAAGGCCAGAACAGGGCTGGCGCGGCCAGAGCCAGAACCAGCGTGAAACCGGCTTCCGTGCGTTCGACGAAAAAAGCGTCATCCACATCAAGGGTGCTTGCGCTGTCTATACTCACAAAGGGCAGATCGCATTCCGGCAAGGCGCAGTTCCGCACGGCGCGGACAATGCCTTGCACCTCGTCCGCAAAGGGCTGCCACCAGGCGTCCCCCGGCGCGTAGCCGGCCCTGTCCAGCCAAAAGTTGTAGTGTTCCGGCACTTCCCCCCAGGCGGTGAGCAGCTGGAGGGGCAGATGCGGCAAATCCGGCAGGCCCTTGGCAAGCATGGCCCAGAGCGCATCGTAATCCTGATTTTCCGGATCACGCATTTTGGCGTACAGGACGGCCTTGAGACGTTCCGCCACTTCCGGAGGCGGCCATTCCCGGGCATGCGGGGCGTTATCTCCCCGTTCTGGAAGCGTGCGCTTTTTGCAGGCGATATCCCAGAGCAGGCGAAAGAACGCGGCGCCGCCGGTGGCAAGGGCTTCCCGCGCATCCCGCGCCCGCTGCTCGGCGAGGCGTTTTTCCGCCTGCTCCGCTGTGTAAACGAGAAAATCCGGCGGCTGGAAGCGAAAATGGCTTTTGCAGGCCAAAAGCGCCCGGCCATAGGCAGCCACCATATCCTCGTCCGGCGAATCGCTGAACAGCTCCGCAAACCACTGTGCCGGCGCGCGGGATACCTCACCCTGCGCGATTTCCCACACTTCCAGCGGCACGACGGCGGCCGCGCGCTCCTCCCGCGTTTTTTTATGCTGTTCCAGAACCCGCAGTGCCTGTTCCTTGCTCAGGCCGGCCGCGTGCAGCGGACCGGGCCAGGGCAGCAGGCGCGAGGTAGCGAGGCGTGTTTCGCGCCTGTTCGGCAGCAAAAGGCGCAGATATCCGCCGCTTTCTTCCATGACCAGGGCAATCTGGGCGGCA
>JAISOT010000203.1 GCA_031275465.1 Desulfovibrio sp. | reverse complement strand
CAATCGCAGATTCAGTTTGCCGGATATGTTTGCCCGACTCGCGTATGTCGCACTCAGAACTCCACCGATGCCGTACAGGCTCTTAAAATTAGCTGAATCTGGTGCGTAATCAGGAAATTAATTGCGTATTATTGTGTCAAGTGCTATCATTTTCCCATGAAAGCACTTGCCATCCGCGACGCTGAGGACATGATTTTTGCCCTACAAGATGAAATACTGCGCAGCGACCAATTGAAAGAGCTTGAGTCCGTACTACGGGGGTGAGCCGCAGGAGTATGGTTTTCAGGGACTTTGGGACGGCAGGACACTTTCGGCATTTATTGAGCGACGCTGGGGAATCACTCTCGGAGTTCGACAATGCCAACGCCTTTTTCGGCATCTTGGTTTTCGCCTCCGCAAGTCGCGTTCAAAGATTGCGAACGCGGATAGTGGGATGCAAGAGGAATATAAAAAAACTCATGTCATTTCATGATGATGAGAAGATTGATCTCTGGGCATTGGATGAAGTTCGGTTTGAACAGCATGGCGCTCGTTGCCGCATGTGGATCCCCCCAGAAGTCAAAGAACCGTTTGTGCCACACCATCCAAATTCGCACTCGCTTGCACAGAAAAACATTGACTCAACGGGCGGGTCTATACATGAACTACTACATCCTCCTTCGGCTTGGAGAAAGCATACACAAAAATCATTCTATTGTTAGTATCCTCAACTTGACAAATTCGTCGGACGCATTGATAAACGGGAACAGGCGCGACCCATTCCGAATTTTGACGAGTTTTTTCCGCCCAAGCCGGATCTTCCCTTCAAGTGACAAGCGATGCAATTCGCGGGCGAAACAAGCAAAGCCTGTTTGACAAGATTGGCGAATGGCTGTGAAATGAATTATTGGGGTCAGGGTAAGGACCTGGCATTGAGCTTGGGCGCCACCGCGCCGGATCGGACGCCCTGGCTGCCGCCGATGTGCCGCTGCGCCTGCGTGAAAGAGGTATGGATGACGCAGCCACGCGTCTGGGATAGTTCCTTTATCAAGCTATGCAAGGACGTCTTTCATGAGCAAAATGCCATCCAAAATCCGGTACGGTTTCAGCCTGGACCCCAAAGCGCGTCTGCAAACGGCCCACGGCGTCTGGGGCGGGGTCAATTCCCAGGGAGAGATCGAAATGAATTTTTATTATGAAAGCGAGGCGCTGCCGCCCTTTGTTGAGCAAATTGTGGCGCCGGACGGATCGCTGGGACACGAATTCATTCCGGAGAATGAGGAACTGAGGGAAGTGACGCGTTATATTCACACGCGCGTGTTGCTCAACTACAACACCGCACGCGGCGTTCTGGAATGGCTGGAGGAGCAGCTGGACGCTCTGGAGGAGGAGGGCCGCGTCATGTACGACGGCCCGGATTCCGGCGTCACGCAGTAGCCGGAAACCCCGCCGTCCGTTTTTTGTTATGATTGATAAAAGTTTCCATATCATCACCTTCGGCTGCCAGATGAATGTCAACGATTCCCGGTGGCTGGAACTCAGCCTCGCGGAGCGCGGTTTTGTGAAGGCGGATACGGCGGATGCGCAGGTGGTGGTGGTCAACACCTGCTCCGTGCGCGAAAAGCCGGAGCGGAAAGTTGCCGCCGCGCTGGCTGACGTGCGGCGCGTCACGCGCGCTGACCCCAAGGTGTTGGTGGCGGTTGCGGGCTGCGTGGCCCAGCGGCTGGGCGAGAAGCTGTTTTCCCCTGAAGGCCAGGTGCGTCTGCTGATAGGCAGCGACGGCCTTATCCGTGCTCCCGAGGCTATTGAGCATCTGCTTGCCGAACCTGATCTGCGGCTTTCGCTGCTGGACTTCACTGACCGCTATGAGGAGCGCGGGCGGATGCGCGGCGCTTCCGGTCCCGTCGCGCAGGTAAACATCATGCAGGGCTGTGACAATTTTTGCGCATACTGCATTGTGCCCTTCACCCGCGGCCGTCAGAAATCGCGCGCGGCCGCGTCTGTTCTGGAGGAATGCCGCGCGCGCCTGAACGAAGGAGCGCGTGAAATTTGCCTTCTCGGGCAAAACGTCAACGCCTACGGACAGGACAAACGTGGCGACGGGGTCACATTTTCCGGATTGCTGGCGTGCGTTGCGGCCCTGCCGGGCCTTGCGCGCCTGCGTTACGTGACGCCGCACCCCAAGGATATGGGGCCTGAAGACGTGTCCGCTTTCGGCGATCTTGCCCCTCTCTGCCCGCGTCTGCATTTGCCCCTGCAATCCGGATCGGACGCTGTTCTCAAGAACATGGGGCGTAAATATGACGGCCGGGATTTTCTCAATCTGGTGGAGCGCCTGCGCAAGGTCAGGCCGGACATGGCCCTTGGCACGGACATCATTGTGGGTTTTCCCGGCGAGAGCGAAAAAGATTTTGAAGACACGCTCAATATGATGGAAGCCTGCGAATTTGTCTCAAGCTTTTCATTCTGTTATTCAGATCGCCCCGGCACGCGCGCCGCCCTTTTCCCGGACAAGGTGGATCCGGCGGTCAGCCGGGAGCGTCTTGCGCGTCTGCAGACCCTGCAGGAGACGCAGACACGCCGTCTGTTCGCAAAGCGGGTGGGGCAGAAAACGGAAATCCTGATTGAAGGCCGCAGCCGTCGGCAGGAGGCCGGAAAAACAAGCTGGCAGGGGCGCGATCCTTACGGGGTTCTGGTACATCTTGCTTTATCCGGCAATACGGATTACACGGGCAAAATGGTTCCCGTGATCATTACGCAGTGCAAAAAACACACGCTTATGGCGCAACAGGCGGGCGGGCTATGGTAGAAATGCGCGTATTTGGCTTGGCGCTTGACGAGCAGAGCAAAACCCCGGTCGTGATCCTGCGGGCAAAAAACGGCGACATCGTGCTGCCCATTCTGGTGGGGCCGGCGGAAGCCATGGCCATATCCCTCGCCCTGGATGACGAGAGCCTGCCCCGTCCGTTGACTCACGATTTGTTGCTTTTGTGCGTCAGGGCGTTCCGGCATGATCTGGTGAGCGTGGAGATCACCCGTTGCGAGGAGGGCGTTTATTACGCCGATCTGGTTCTGCACAGTCAGACAAGCCGTCTGCGTATTGATTGTCGCCCCTCGGACGCGATTGCCCTTGCCCTTCGGGCCAAGGCTCCCATACTGATCAGCGAGGCCGTCATGCGCCGGATATCCGCCCAAAAAGGCGCGACGCCGCAGGAAATGCCTCCGGCGGCGGACGCGGCCATTGACATGGTGCGGCGGGCAGGCGCGCAGAAAGAAGTGAATGCCCTGCACAACCTCCTGTTGTGTGAAGGCGGTCTGCCCGGCGACGGCGATCCGGACAGGGATGCGAAGTTCAAGGAACTTCTGCATGCGCTGGAGCCTGTTTCCAGGCTGAAAATGTAAAAGAAGCGTCACGCGCTGAAACAGCGGGCGGGAAATTTCGGGGACGGCCTTCAGGCTGCCTCGCGTTTTTTGCGCCGCCGCTGGTTTGCCGCGACAATACCCAAAAGCAGCAGGCCCGGCACGGCGAACAGATCCTTGCCCGGTCTGGCCGCGGGCACCTGAATGCCCAGCACTCTGGTAGGATCATCCATGGTGATGCCCAGCTTTTCCGCGCGGCTGTTCACCAGCACATCGTCCACCATGAGATTCTCCCCTTCCCAGGCAAGAACAAGACCGCAGCTTTCCAGGCGTTCCTTCGCCGTTTCGCCGCTGACGGGCATTACCAGCACCTGCTTCATTTCCCGGCCGTCACCGAACACGGTGGACACATACAGCCGCATGTTCCCGCCCGGCTTGAGGGCGGCGACGGTTTCATCAACCATTCCCGGGGAGAGGGTGTCGTATGGCCGGTAAAAGCGGTCCTGCAGTATGTCCGGCCTGAAAAGACAGATCATGGCCAGCAAAAGCAGAGCGCATTCCCAGGCGTTGGTGCGGACGAACATGTAACGCTGCGTGGCGCAGCAAAAGCAGAGGCAGGCGAGGGAGGCCGTAAGCAGTATCCAGGCGAGGTGCCCGGCGTTCTGGATGTCCAGCAGCAGTATTTCCGGATTGTACAGGAAAACAAAGGGCAGTATGGCGGTACGCAGTTCATAGTAGAAGCCCTGCACCCCCGTCCTGAACGGATCTCCGCCGGAGATGCCCGATGCCGCAAAAGCCGCCAGCGCGACGGGCGGGGTGGAATCCGCCATTACTCCGAAGTACAGGCAGAAAAGATGCACGCTGAACAGGGGGACGGCCAGGCCGTGGGCCGCCGAGAGGTTGTAAATCACCGGAGCGAGAAGGGTGGAAACGATAATGTAGTTGGCTGTCGTGGGCAGTCCCATGCCCAGAATGACGGCCAGCACCGCGGTAAGAAGCAGCACCAGCGACAGATTGCCCATGGAGAGCGTTTCCACCAGGCTTGCCAGCACTTGCCCGATGCCTGTCAGGCTCACAGAGCCCACCACTATGCCGGCGCTGGCCGTTGCCAGGGCTATGCCCACCATGTTTTTGCCGCCTGCGGCGAGCGAGCCCATCAGGCGGCCCAGGCAGAAGCGCAGCGCGGGCCGTACGGGTTCCTTGCGCAGAAAGGCGGCGATGGGTTTTTGGGTGAGCATGATGAAGGCCATTGCCGTGCAGGCGTAAAAAGCCGCCAGGCCCGGCGACATGGCGAGTTCCATAAGGCACCAGACCAGCACGCAGATGGGCAGAAGAAAATGCAGCCCGGCAAACAGCACGGGGGTCACCGCCGGCAGACGCATCAGGGCTTCGCTGTCGCCCTCGCGCAGCTCGGGGAAGCGCAGGGAAAGCGTCACCATGCCCGCATAGGCCGCGAGAAGCAGAAAAGCGAAGACAAATTTGGCCTGCGCCCCGAAGAGCGCCGGAATCCAGAGGCTCGCATAATGGATGAGGCCCATGACAATGAGGAGGCCTGACGCCCCAAGTCCGGCGCCGATGAGCCTGCTTTTGAGCGTACTGCTGCGCGGCAGACCCTTCAGCCCCATTTTGCATGATTCAAGGTGCACGATCAGCAGCAGGGAGGCATAGGTCAGCACGGCCGGTAAAAAGGCGTGCTTGATGATTTCGGCATAGGGCATGTTGACGTATTCCGCCATCAGGAAAGCGGCTGCCCCCATAACCGGCGGCATTATCTGCCCGTTGGAGCCGGCGGCCACCTCGATGGCCCCCGCTTTTTCGGCGGAGAGGCCCATTTTTTTCATGAGCATGATGGTGACCGGGCCGCAGGTGAGCACATTGGCAATGGATGAGCCGGATATGAGACCGTGCAGGCCGGAGGCCACTACCGCCGCCTTGGCTGGCCCGCCCCGCAGATGCCCGAGCAGGGCAAAGGAAAGGGTGGTAAGATAGTGGCCCGCTCCCGCGTGTTCCAGCATGGCCCCGAAGAGCACGAAAAGAAAGACAAAGCTTGTGGAAACGCCCAGGGGCACGCCGAATATTCCCTCCTGCGTCAGCCAGAACTGCGAGGCCGCGCGGGAGACGCTTGCCCCCCTGTGGGCGATGAGATCCGGCGCATACGGCCCCAGAAACACATAGGCCAGAAAAATGCCGGCCACGATGGTCATGGGCATGCCCATGACCCGCCGCGTGGCTTCCAGCAGCAAGACAACCCCGGCGCAGGCGACGAGAATGTCTTCCCGCGAGGGGATGCCAGGCCTGCCCGCCAGCTCCCGCTGAAAAATGAAGAGGTAGCAGGCGCACAGAGCCGCCAGAAGGGCGAAAATCCAGTCGTGAAGGGGAATGCGGTCGCCAGGGCTTGTTTTCAGGGCGGGAAATCCCAGGTAGGCGATGAAAATGCCGAAGGCGAGATGCAGCGAGCGCGCCGCGGTGTCGTTGAATACGCCGAAACCCAGAACATAGGGCAGGGGAGACGTTATCCAGATTTGAAAAAGCGACCAGAGCATGGGCGCAAGCAGAAGGACAACACGGGGGAAGCCCGCCGGGTTGCGCCGTCCTGTCTCGTTTTCCAGCAATGCCGTCAGAAATCTGGCCTGCCCGGAAATATCCGCTTGACGCGAGCTGTAACTACTTGAAGTCATTCCCGATAATTACCTGCTGAGGTTGTATTTTTTGCGCCGCGCGGGCGGCGCAAAAAATACGGAGGCGGGCGGGGATGCGTTCCCGCGAATGCCGTTTATTTCATCAAACCGGCTTCCTTGAAGTATTTGACGGCTCCGGGGTGGAAGGGCACGGAATTGCCTTCCAGCATGTTTTGCGGCGTCAGTTGCGCCAGGGCGGGATGGAGCTGCTTGAATTCCTCCAGATTGGAGAATACGGCTTTGGTCACGGCGTAGGCGACGGCTTCCGGCAGATCCGCGCTGGCGATCAGGGTGGCGCGCGGGCCGAAGGTCTTTACGGGCTCGGTCATGCCTTTGTACAGACCGGCGGGTATGAAGGCTTCGGGATAGAAGGGGTATTTTTTCATGAGGCCCGTCACTTCAGGGCCGGCTACAGGAACAAGGTGGGATTCGCAGGTCGTGGTGGCTTCCTTGATGGAGCCGTTGGGATGCCCGACAACGTAGACATAGGCGTCAATCTTGTTGTCGCAGAGCGCGCCGGCCATTTCCGCCGGCTTCAGATCCGTGGCGAGGCTGAAGACCTGCGGCGTCCACTGGTATTCCCTCATAAGCAGTTCAAGGGTGTTGCGGTTTCCTGAGCCGGGGTCCCCCAGGTTCATGCGCTTGCCCTTCAGGTCTTCAAATTTTTTGATATTGGCGTCATCGCGCGCCACAAGGGTGAAGGCTTCCGACTGCAGGGAAAAGAGGGCGCGCAGCTTTTTGTCCGGCCCGGCCTTGACGAACTGTTCCACTTCTTTGCCGTTGGCGGCGTAGTATTGCACGTCGGATTGCACTATGCCCATGGAAAGATCGCCCGAGCGGACAGCGTTGACGTTGAAAACGGAAGCGCCGGTGGACTCCACCGTGCAGCGTACCTGATGAGTTTTGCGGTCTTTGTTGACAAGGCGGCAGATGGCTCCTCCCACAGGGTAATACACGCCGGTGATGCCGCCCGTGCCTATGGTCACGAATGTGTCCGCTGCGGCGGCCGGGCCGGTGAAGCAAAACGGCAATGCCAGGGCGACGGCGGCGCAGATTTTCAAGACTGATGTCGTCTTCATGGTTCCCCCTTGCGTCGGTGTTCGGAAAAATCTTGGCATTCGTCATAAAAATGCCTATACTTCATCTTCCATACTTCATTATTCCGCGATTAACAAGCCGCTGAGACCGCAAAACCAGAGCCGTTTTACAGGGGAAAACATGAATCGGGAAATCCGTCGTTGCGGTCGCGTGGCCATCATGGGGCCGCCCAATGCCGGCAAGTCAACCTTGCTGAATTCCCTTCTGGGGCAAAAGGTGGCTATCGTCACGCCAAAAGCCCAGACGACGCGAAATCAGATCACAGGCATTCTCACCAACCCTTCCGCCCAGATCATTTTTATGGATACGCCCGGGCTGACGCAGGCGCGCGGCCGTCTTTCCAAAACGATGGCGCAGGCCGTATGGCAGAGCCTTGCGCAGGCGGACGTGATTTTGCCTGTGCTGGATGCGCACCTGTATGTCCGCCGTCCGGAGTTTCTCGAGCGCGATCTTGCGCCCGCGGCAAGGGCTTTGGCCAACGACGGCCGTCCTGTCATTGCCGTTGCCAACAAAATAGATCTGTTCGCCAAAAGCCGCATGCTGCCTTTGCTCACGCGCCTGCAGGAAATTTGGCCCGGAGCGGAAATTTTTCCCGTTTCGGCCTTGACCGGGGACGGGCTGTCCGGGCTTGTCCGTCTTGTGGAAGGCCGTCTGCCCGAAGGGGAGGCGCAGTACCCCGTGGATCAGCTTTCCACGGCGCCCCTGCGTTTTATGGTGGCCGAAATTGTGCGGGAAAAGCTTTTTTTGCGCCTGCGCGAGGAAGTTCCGTATGGCGTCGCCGTTGAGGTGGAACGCTGGGAGGAAGACTCCGAGCGGGAGCAGACGATCATCCACGCGGTCATATACGTGGCCCGTTCCATGCACAAGGCCATGGTGATAGGAAAAGGCGGCGGCGGAATAAAGGAGATAGGCATTGAGGCCCGCCGTGACGTCATTGAGCTTGTGGGCGGCAAGGTGCATCTGGAACTGTGGGTCAAGGTTCGTGAAAACTGGACGGAAGATCCGGCTTTTTTGCGCGCGCTGGGTTTTATGTAGCCGTCGCCGCGGATGTTGCGCGTGGACAGGGATAGTCTGATTTTCCGTTACGAGCGCGTGTTGGAGCGCCTTGAAACCGCCTGTGCCGCCGCGGGGCGGCGCAGGGAAGAAGTGGTTCTGGTGGCGGTGTCGAAACTGCATCCCGCCGCCGCCGTCGCGGCCCTCCGCGCCGCCGGCCAGAAGGATTTCGGCGAGAATTACATGCAGGAGGCCCTGCAAAAGCGGCAGTATCTGTCGGCGGCGCAAAAAGCGCCGGGCGAGGCGGAGAGCGGGCAGAGCGGCTTGCGCTGGCATTTCATCGGACATCTCCAAAGGCGTAAGGCCGCTCAGGCGGCCGGGAGTTTCGCGCTGATCCATTCTCTGGATTCGCGCGGACTGGCTGAGGCCCTTGAGCGACGTCTGGCCTCTGCCGGGCAGCGGCAATCCGTGCTCATACAGGTAAATCTGGCCTTGGAGGCGCAAAAGTCGGGAATAGCCGCTGAAGATTTGCCGGCTTTGGCCGATTATGTTTCGCAGGCCTGTCCGCATCTGGATCTGCGCGGGCTTATGTGCCTGCCGCCGCTTTTTGACGCGGGGCAGGCGGCGAGGCCGCATTTTGCCCGTCTCCGCGCTCTTCGTGAAAGTTTGCGCGCGCGGCTGCTGCTGCCTTTGCCGGAGCTTTCCATGGGCATGAGCGGAGATTTTGAAGCGGCCGTGGCGGAAGGCGCGACTCTGGTGCGCATTGGCGCGGATATTTTTGGGCCGCGTCCACTGGCACAGAGTATGCATTAACTGGGGTACCGTAAAATAATTTGAGGTAGATATGCCGCCCAAGACCAACGCCAAAGAGGCGCAACCCCTGCCTGCGGCGCAGGCCGAGCCCAAAAAGAAGTCAAAGGTCAAGCGTATTGTCATTATTTTGGCAATCCTGTTGATAACCCTCAGCGGGGCCGGTTTTGGCGGTTATTGGTGGTTGTATCTGCGCAAGCCTGTTGACGCGCATGCGCCTGCCGCGGCCGACGGCGGTTTGGCGCAGGTTGCGGGAGGTTCCGCGGACAAGGGATCCGCTTCCGGGGGAGCCGGGAAAACGGGCGTTCCCGGCGCTGCTCCGGCTGGAGCGGGAGGGACGGTTATTGAGGCGCAGGGCGATCTGCCCCGAAGCGCCGGCATGGTTCTGCCCCTGCCGCCGGTGACGGTCAATCTGGCTGATCCCGGTGGGCGGCGTTATCTCAAGCTGGCGATGGAAGTGGAAGTCAACAGTGACGTTTCCAAGGATATCAAGGCGCAAACTCCGCGCATCCGTGACGCCATCATTATGTTGCTGGCGGGGAAAAATTATAACGACGTGGCAACGCCGGAGGGAAAGGTGATGCTCAAGGCCGAGGTGGCCGGGCGTTTGAACCAGATTTTCGGCGCTCAGCGCGTCATCCGGGTATATTTTACGGATTTTGTGGTGGAGTGACCCATATTTTGCGCTGCCACGCGGCAGTGACACAGACAAGCATGCATGAGGTGCGGCATGTCACAGGAAGATCAGGACGCGATGGCCGCCGCGTGGGCGGCCCAACTTGGGGAAGGCGATGCCGCCGAAGCCGGCGAGCCACCGGCAGGGCAGACGGCCGGCGCAAGCGCCGCGGGCGATGACGCCCTGGCCGCGCAATGGGCCGAGGCTCTGGCCGCCGAAGAGAAGGAAAAGTCCGCGGATGCCGGCGGCGGGGCGTCGCCTTCATTCAGCGCTCCGGCTCAGGACGCCCATTTCAAGGACATGACGGAAACGGCCCGGCAGCCCAAGGACAACAAGCTCAAGCGCGAGCTGGATTTTATTCTGGATATTCCGCTGGAGGTGTCGGCTGAGCTTGGCCGCACGCGCCTGCTCATCAATGAACTCCTGCAGCTCGGCCAGGGATCGGTTGTGGAGCTGAACAAGCTCGCGGGCGAACCGCTGGAGGTATACGTCAACGGAAAGCTCGTGGCGCGGGGGGAGGCGGTTGTCATCAACGAGAAATTCGGCGTGAGGCTGACGGACATCATCAGCCCCATAGAAAGGGTGAAACAACTTGGATAGGCTTGCTTTCGCGGCAGCCGCGCATGACGCGGCCTCCGCCGCGCAAAACGCCGCCCCTGCCGCTGAGGAGGGCGCGAAGCTTGGGCAGACGGCCTTTTCAATGGCGGGCTACATTCAGGCCATAGGCATTCTTTTTTTGATTCTGGCCCTGCTCTGGGGGGTTGTGTGGCTCATGCGCCGTTACGGGCGGTTCAATTTTCTGCCGCGCCCGGGGGCGCTGCCGCGCGACGCGCTGGTTATGGAAGCCCAGATGCCGCTTGGCCCGCGCAAAGGGCTTATGGTGGTACGCTTTTTGAATAAAAGGTTGTTGTTGGGGGTCACAGACCGCCAGATCACCCTTTTGACAGAGGAGAAAGCGTGCCATGAACCGCACGGGGCAAACTTCAAGCACATCATGGAACAGATTGAAAACGGCGGGCCTGATTGCGGCGACCCTGATCGCGGCCGGTTTTCCGCCGGCAACTGACGCCCTTGCGGCGCAGGATCTCTCCATTCCCGCCCTGCAGCTCACCTTGGCCGGCGGCGCGCCTTCTCCGGACAAGGTTTCGGTGCTGCTGGAAATTCTCTTTCTGCTCACTGTGCTTTCCGTGGCGCCGGCCATAATGTTGACGGTCACGAGTTTTACGCGGATTATTATTGTTTTCAGCTTCTTGCGTCAGGCGATGGGGGTACAGCAGCTGCCTCCGACGCAGGTTCTGGCCAGCCTTGCCATTTTTATGACAGTGGTAATCATGTTCCCCGTGGGCAAGAAGATCAACGATGACGCCCTGCAACCATACCTGAAGGAACAAATCGACTACAGGGACGCCCTTGACAGGGCGCAGTCCCCCGTGCGGACCTTTATGTTCAAACACACGCGCGAGAAAGACCTTTCCCTCTTCTATTCCATAAGCCAGATGGAAGCCCCCAGAAGCAAGGAAGACGTTCCCACCATGATGCTGGCCGCCGCCTATGTGATAAGCGAACTCAAGACGGCCTTCAGCATAGGCTTTCTTATCTATATCCCCTTCCTGGTGCTGGATATGGTCATTTCCAGCGTGCTGCTGGCCATGGGCATGATGATGCTGCCGCCAATGATGGTGTCCATGCCGTTCAAACTTCTGCTTTTCGTCATGGTGGACGGATGGAATCTGCTTGTGGGCTCGCTGGTGAACAGTTTTTTGCTTTAGCCCGCGCGATAAATCTTACAGAGGAGAAAGTTTATGACACAGGATTTCGTCATCGGTTTCGGCAGGCAGGCCATAGAATTGGCCCTTATGATGGCGCTGCCCATGCTTGGCGTGGGGCTTGGCGTCGGCGTGCTGGTGAGCGTGATTCAGGCCGCCACGCAGATTCAGGAGATGACGTTGACGTTTATTCCCAAAATAGTTTGCATGTTCGTCACCCTGCTCCTGGCCATGCCCTGGCTTATGGAGCGCATGCTCACATTTACCAGGGAAGTGTTCGTCAATATTCCGTCCTATGTCAAATGAGGAAAGAACACTCCTGCCCGGAGCATGGCGCAGCGCCATTCCCGCCCGGTCCGCGGGTATGGGCGAAAAGTCCTCAACCGGTCAGGGCCAGACTGATGGCGGCATAGCCGTGCAAGGATTGCCGCATCATAGCCATGCTGACTCTGTCCAGCGGGGTGTGCGCGTACTGTTCTTCCGTCGGGGCATAGCCAATGGCGGGAATGTTGCACTCCGTGGCCAGCCAGGCCCCGTCCGTGCCGAAATCCCAGCTGCGGAAGTCCGGCTGCTGGCCTATGCCGTTCAGGGCTTTGAGCGCCGCCGCCACATGGGGTTCATCCTTGGGCGTCAGGAAAGCCGGCTTGTACAGGGGCAATGCTTCCTTCACCCCGGTATAGCTGGTGTGCGCGTAACTGTCGAAAGCGATTTCCGCATCCCGGCCGGGAGTCAAACCGCAGGCCCGCAGAATGCCCTCCAGTTCAGCAAGAATGCTGTCGCCGTTTTCGTGCGGCAGAAAACGCCGGTCCACCCGGATAACGCAACGATCCGGCACCGTGCTGAGCCAGCCGGGCGAGCAGGTGATGTTGGTAAGCGCAATGCTGGACCGGGTCAGAAAGTCATGCCCGGGCAGGCGTTCGTTCAACTCTTCGATCGCCCTGATCACCGGCTGCATCTTGTACACGGCGTTGCTCCCGCGCCAGGGGGCGCTGCTGTGGGCGACCCTGCCTGAAACCCCGAGCAGAATTTCAACCTTGCCGCGATGCCCCAGATAGATATTCAGGCCGGTGGCTTCGCCCAGCACCAGAAGGCCGATGCGGCCGGGGTATTTGGCCAGCACTTCGTCGTATTGCCGCCGCATGCCCCACATGTCTCCCGGTTCTTCGTCCACCACGCAACTGACCAGAATGTCGCCCTTATGGGGGGTACCGGCTTGCTTCACTGCCGCCGCCGCGTAGATCTGGGGAGCGATGGCGCCTTTGGTGTCGCTGGCGCCCCGGCCGTGGATGTAGCCGTCGGCCGTCACCGCCTCGAAGGGCGGATACTCCCAGGCCTCCAGGTTGCCGGGATCCACCTGATCCATATGGCAGTTATACAGAATATGCTCTCCCCCGCCGCCGCCCCTGATCACGCCCAGCACATTGCCGACGCTGTCCACCGTCACCCCGTCGTACCCCAGTTGCCGCATCTCGTCGGTAATGGCCCGGGCGACCAGGGCTTCCTCGCCGGTAACGCTGGGCAGGGTTATCAGTTTTCTCGCGAAGCGGATCATGCCGTCGTGGCAGGCATCAAGGCTCTGCCGCAAGGTAGAATCAAGCACGGCCGACTCCTTTTCCCCAAAGGGGCTGCTTCCGGGTCCGACAGCCGCGCCGGACCCGGAGGATAATCCGGCCGGAATCGCCTGTCACGTTTCAGGCCGGGCAAAAGGTTTTCCCGTCCCGGCTCAACCTCAGTACGGCAGGCCGAGAAGATCCGGGAACCACAGGGCAATTTGCGGGAACACAATCGTGATGGCGATGGCCAGGGCCAGGGCCAGCATCAGGGGTATGGCCTCCGTGATCATGCGGTCAAACGGCGTTTTGGATATGCCCTGGGCCACGTAGAGGTTCACCCCCACGGGCGGCGTGATCATGCCCAAACACAGATCCATGGTCATGACAACCCCGAAGAGCACAGGGCTGTAGCCCAGCGATTTCATGATCGGCAGAAAGAGCGGGGTGAAGAGCACCACGTTGGAAGTGGTGTCGATGAACATGCCCGTGATCAGCAGAAAGCCCATGATCAGAGCCATCATCAGTATGGGATCGCCTGTGAACTGAACCATGGCTTCCGCCAGTTTCTGCGGAATCTGCTGCATGGTCAGCAGGCGGCCGAACGTGGTTGCTCCACCCAGAATAAACATTGACAGGCAGGACAGAAGCCCCGCTTCCACGCAGGCGTCAAACAGCTTGCGCAGGGTGATCTGCCTGTACACGAACACGCCGACCAGCAGGGCATAGACGCTGCCCACCACCGCGGCTTCAGTGGGAGTAAACACCCCGCCGTAAATGCCGCCGAGAATAAGAACCGGCAGAAAAAGCGCCCACTTGGCGGCCCAGCACTCCTGCAGGGGGGATTTGGCCCCTTCGCCGCGCGGGCGGCCCTTGTAGCCCCGTTTCTTGCAGATGACATAGTTGACCAGCAGCAGGCAGCCGCCCATAAGAAGGCCGGGGAACACGCCGGCCGCGAACATGCTGACCACGGAGGTGCCGGCGATGACGCTGTAGATGATCATCGGAATGCTGGGCGGAATGACGGGGCCGATGGTCGCCCCGGCGGCCACAAGGGAGCCGCTGTACCCGGCGTCATACCCCCGCTGGACCATGGCCGGAATGAGAATAACCCCCAGAGCCGCCACAACGGCCGGGCCGGACCCTGAAATGGCCGCAAAAATCATGCAGGCCACAATGGTGGTGGCGCCCAGGCCCCCCGCCATTCTGCCGGTAAAGGCCTCTCCCACGTTAATAATCTCTTCCGCCAGACCTCCCCGCGACATGAGCGTGCCCACGAGCATGAAAAAGGGAATGGCCATCAGGGGAAAGGAATCCGATGTGGTGACCATGGCCTGAGCCAGCAGCTGGATCATGGGCGTACCGGCGTAAAAAACGGAAAAAACCAGCGCGCAGGTGGCGGCCATGGCTATGGCCACGGGCACGGACAGCAGGAGCAGGGCCAGGAGGCATATCAGCAGCATTGCAACCATGCGAAACCCCCTGTCAGACCCTGGCGTCCTGGTCCTGTTCCGGCGGCGGCGCCTTGCTCAGAAAAATACGCTGCAGCGTGCGCAGCGTCAGGCCGAACATGCCGATGACGCCGGCGGCGTACATCGTATAGGTGGGCAGCCAGGGGATGGCTGAAAAGGTTTGGTGCGTCCTGATCTGGAGCATGACCGTCTTGAAGATCAGCGAACCCATGTACACCCCGAAGGCCATGGTGAAAATTTCGGAGAAAATGGATACGGCCCTGGCAAGCCGATCGGGCAGAACCTGGGTCAGCAGGTCGACTTTCAGGTGCATGCCGTGTTTGGCGGCCAGGCTTATACCCGTCATGGTCAGCCACACAAAGCCGATGCGCGCGCCCTGTTCAGCCCAGGAGAAACTGAAGGACAGCACATAGCGGCAGAAAACCTGCGCGCTCAGCACGATAAGCATGAACACCATGACCACAAAGAGCAGATACTCTTCCCAGCGATCAAGATGATGGATAATGCCGTTCTTTTTCATATCTGGCAGTCCCTTGGCCTGTAAAAGTCATACGGGCGGCCTCAGCCCGCGGCCGATGTCCTGCGCACGGGCATACACTTGCAATGCTGCGGACGTCCCGCCGCGGAGGGCATTCCTCCTGACGGGAGGCAGGGGAAAGCATCCCCGGCCCAAGAAATATTCGAAACGCACGGCCGAACCGTCAGCCCGACCGGGATGCGGCGGGTCGTATCCCGGTCGGGCAAGGCAGCCACGGCGTTCTCCGGGCGCGCGGATACGGCGGGGAACGCGCGCTTCATTCAGAAAGCGACCTGTCGTCCCAGCTGCCGGTAAATCTTTTCAACATTACCGCCCATCTGGGGGGCGTGCTTCTTGTACAGGGGAGCGAGCTTTTTCCTGAACTCTTCCTTTTCAGCGGCGTTCAGTTCAATTATCCGGGTCTTGCCCTTTTTGATGATGGCCTGCTTGAGGCCGCTGTTGATCTCTTCCTGCTTTTCCCGCTGCCAGATCTTGGTTTCATCGGCGGCCTCCTGAATGATCTTTTGCTGGCCGGGGGTCAGCTTGTCCCAGTTGACCTTGGAATAGACAAGGGGCAGGGGGCCATAGAGATGGCCGGTTTCGATGACATACTTCTGCACGGTGTCAAAACCGCTGTTGACGATATTCTGGTAGGGATTTTCCTGCGCGTCCAGAACGCCCTGCTGCAAACTGGTCAGCACTTCGGAAAAGGCCATGGGAATGGCGCTGGCGCCCAGAGTGTTCCAGGCCTCAATGTGCAGGGGGTTTTCCATAACCCGGATTTTCAGGCCCTTCAACTCGGCCGGGGTTTTGAACAGGCGGTTGGAAGTGCTCTCGCGGAATCCCTGGGACCACCAGGAGATGATTTTGATGCCGGCGCTTTCCACTGCCTTGGCCACATCCTGCCCGACAGGGCCGTCCAGCACCTTTTCGGCTTCCTTTCTGTCGTTGAAGAGGTAGAAAAGGTCAAAAATTCTGGTGGCCTGAGTAAAACCGCCAAGGCCGGGCAGGGCAGGCAGGGCCATGTCCAGAGCGCCGCCCTGCAGCGATTCGATCATCTCGCGGTTCTGGCCGACCTGTCCGTTGGGAAAAATCTGCAGCTTGATCATGCCGTTGGATTTCTTGTCAAGCAGTTCGGCGAGTTTGAGGGAACCGAGATGCTCCCCGCCGTCTTCGGTGACCACATGGCCGATGCGCAGCGTAATCGGCTTGTCCGC
>JAISOT010000200.1 GCA_031275465.1 Desulfovibrio sp. | reverse complement strand
CAATCGCAGATTCAGTTTGCCGGATATGTTTGCCCGACTCGCGTATGTCGCACTCAGAACTCCACCGATGCCGTACAGGCTCTTAAAATTAGCTGAATCTGGTGCGTAATCAGGAAATTTATTATTATACTGAGCGTCATAATTAATTGCGCATTATATCTTCGAGTGTTATCATCTTTCCATGAAAGCACTTGTAATTCGCGACGCTCAGGACATGATTTTTGCCCTACAGGATGAAATACGGCGCAATGATGAGGCACGCTACGACCATCGCCTCCATGCTCTTCTTCTTGTAGCTCAAGGGATGAGCTGTAGGCAGGTTGCCCGGTTGCTGGGGGATGCTCCAAGAACAATAGTCTACTGGGTCAATCGTTTTGAGGTTGAAGGCTTTGCTGGACTTGTTGACGCTGAACGCCCTGGCCGGCCAAGCCGACTCAATAGCGGCCAACTGGAAGAACTTGAGTCTGTGCTTCGTGGTGAGCCGCGTGAGTATGGGCTTCAAGGCCTTTGGGACGGCAAAACACTTTCGGCATTTATTGAACAACGCTGGGAAATTACTCTCGGTGTTCGACAATGCCAGCGCCTTTTCCGGCACCTTGGTTTTCGTCTCCGGAAGCCGCGTTCAAAAATAGCGAATGCGGATATTGAACTGCAAAAGGAATATAAAAAAACTCGTGTTATTTCATCATGATGAGACAATTGATCTCTGGGCATTGGATGAAGTCCGGTTTGAACAGCACGGTACTCGTTGCCGCATGTGGATTCCTCCGGAGGTTAAGGAACCGTTTGTGCTACACCATCCAACGCGAAAGAGTGTAGGATATTTCGGAGCAGTTCGCTTACGTGATGGCAAGTTTGTTTATCGGAGGGAAGAAGACAAGTTCAACGGGATGACCTTTTTCTCATTTCTCAAACAACTACGCCGCATCAGTACGTGTTCTGGAAGAAAAGTCGTCGTTATTATTGACAATGTACGCTACCACCATGCCAGACTCCATGCCGAATGGCGGAAGAAGAGCACAGAAAAATTTTCGCTTGAATTTATGCCACCCTACAGCCCTGAACTCAATCCCATTGAGCGAGTATGGAAACTGACCAGAAGAAAAGGCATACATAATCGATAGTTCGCAAGCCTGAAAGGAATCATCGGGGCCGTGGAGGAGGTATTCGGCTCTTGGGTTCATGGAAATGACGCTTTGCGCAAACTATGCGCAATTAATTAAGGCGCTACGTATAAAATAGCAATACCCCTTTAAGTACCCCTTATTTCTTGGGATGTTTCCGGGCTACATTGCGCGTCTTTGTACAATGTGCCCAAGGAAAGAGCCACATAAAGCCCTGACTGTTTCGGGGCTTTTGTTTTTCAGCCCCCCCTTTCAGGGACGGGACGGCTCGCCTCGTGCTTTTGCCGTGTTATGTGCGGCAACAAAAAAGCAGCACATAGGGGGCAATCGTGGCGGATTGTACAGTTCCGTTTCCCGTCGTGCTCTTGTCACGCTCAATGCATTCTTTATATAATATCTTGAAATAACAAATTATTTTATTGCAAAATAGTTATCACGATCTGGAACGATCTCCGAATAGGCTCTGTTCATCAAGCATGAAAGGAGCAAAATATGAGACGGAGAGCAAGAAAAGCTGGAGCGGTGCCTACGCCAGAAACAACGTATGCGCGGGCAAAAACCGCTGAATGGAGACCCCGCGCTTTCCTGCCGCCCCTTGACTTGAGGCGAAAGGCGGTTATACTCCCGCGCCGTTAGCGTAAACATGCTCCGGAGCGCTGCATGCGGAAGGGATAACATCCGTGCTTTGGTTTACCCAGCTTTTCACCGGTCAGAACGTGGCGCAGGCCGTTATAGCCCTGTGTCTGTCCATCGTGCTTGGCCTCGCTTTGGGGCGCGTGTCCCTCGGCGGCATCCGGCTCGGCGTTGGGGGAGTTCTTTTCAGCGGCCTGGCCCTGGCGCATTTCGGCATTCGGGTGGAACCGGAAATTCTTGAGTTCGCAAGAGAATTCGGCCTTATTCTTTTCGTGTTCACCGTAGGGATGCAGGTCGGACCGGGTTTTGTGGATTCCCTGCGCAGACACGGCCTGTTGCTGAACCTTTCCGCCGCGCTTGTCGCCCTGCTCGGCGCGCTCATCACCATCGGCATGTTCCGGGCGCTGGCCTTGCCCATCCCCGCCGCCGTGGGGCTGCTCAGCGGCGCCGTCACCAATACGCCGTCACTGGCCGCGGCCTCGCAGGTTTTTATGGAGGCCATGCCCGACACGGCAAACGTAGCCGTGGCGGAAGCGGGGATGGCCTATGCTGTTGCCTATCCTTTCGGAATTCTTGGCATTATCATCGTAATGCTGCTTGTCCGCATTTTTTTTCGCATCCAGCCCCGGCAGGAACTGGAAACGCTGCGCAAACTCGAAGCGCTTCTGCATCCTCCGCTGCAACGGCAAACCCTTGTCGTGCGCAATGCGAATGTTTTCGGCATGTCGCTCCGGGACTTTTTCAGCCTTTACCCCGGCGGGGCCGTCATTTCCCGGGTAAAGGAACCCGGAGAGGATACCATCCACGCGCCGACGCCCGATACCATTCTCGCGGAGGGCATGCTGGTGCACGCCGTGGGTGACAGCGCGCAAATGGAAAAAATGAAAATTCTGGTAGGCCCGCCCGGCGAGGTGAACCTCCGCGATGTTCCCGGTCCGCTGGAAATACGGCGGCTTTTGGTCACCAAAAGCAGAATTGCCGGAAAATCCGTGCAGCAGCTCGGGCTCATGCCGGCATTCGGCGTCACGATAACGCGCATTATCAGGGCCGGCGTGGAATTCGCCGCAACCCCCGGCACGCATCTGCATTACGGGGACAGGCTGTTCTGCGTCGGCGAGGCGAAAGATCTGGATCGCGCCGGCGAGCTTTTGGGCAATTCGACAAAAGCTCTGGACCATCCTCATATTCTGCCGATTTTCCTAGGTATTTTCCTCGGCGTCATTCTCGGCAGCATCCCCGTGCCCATTCCGGGCATTCCCTCGGCGCTCAAGCTGGGTTTGGCCGGCGGACCGCTGCTTGTGGCCATTCTTCTGAGCCGCGTCAACAACTTCGCCGGTATGGTCTGGTATCTGCCGGCCGGCGCGAACCTCATTCTGCGGGAAGTGGGCATAGCCCTCTTTCTCGCCTGCGTCGGCCTCAATTCCGGCTGCGGCTTCATAGCCACCCTGACCCAGGGCGCGGGCCTTGTCTGGATGGCGGCAGGGGCCGTCATCACTTTTGTGCCTCTTTTCGGCGTGGCCCTGCTCGCGCGGATTGTCTTCAAATATGACTACGCCTCCATTTGCGGCCTGCTCGCGGGCAGCATGACCGACCCCCCGGCCCTCGCTTTTTCCGTCCAGGCCCTGGATTCCGACGCGCCTGCCGCCGTGTATGCCTCGGTCTATCCGTTGGCCATGATGCTCCGTATCCTTTTCGCCCAAATCCTGGTGCTTGTGCTGCTTGCCTTTGCCCCCTAGGGCGGATTAACCTTGACATCAATGGGCAGCGACAATTTTCCCAACGCCGTCGGGTTCTTCACGCGCCTTACGCAGTTTCTGGCGATCTTCGTGCCGGCGGCCTATGCCGTTCTCTACGCTCCATACGGCATGGACACCACGGATTTCGGCTATTTTTACGGTCATCCCTGGCGTATTCTGCAGGGCGAAGTTCCCTATCGCGACTTTGCCTACATCACGCCGCCCGTGGCCCTGTACTGGCATGCTTTCTGGCTTAGCGTCACTCCCGACGGCATATCCGTGCTGGCGGGCAAAATCTCCTTTCTGGCGGAGATGCTGGCCGCCGCCTGGATGGGCACGATTTACCTCAACCGCGTTTTTGACCTGAAACTTCTGGCCCTGCCGATGCCGCTGCTTGCCACGGCGGGCTTTGTATGGGGGGTGCATGCGTTTCCGCCCATGCCCTGGCATACGGTGGACGGGCTTTTTTTCGGCTCCGCCGCGCTTCTGGCCGCTATCTGCGGCCAGGCCACTCTGGCGGGCATTTTCGCCGGGCTGTGCATGCTCGTCAAACAGTCCTTTCTTTTCATTCCCGCCGCCGCGGCGCTCGTGATTTTTACGCGCCGCCCGAAACGCGAAACGATTTTCTGCCTTTTGGGCACAGGGCTTGTCCTGCTTGTCCACTGGCTTCTGCTGCTGCGCCTCGACGCCTGGGAGGCATTCTGCTCCCAGACGACAGGCCAGCTCGACATGCGCGAGGCCCTGCAGAGCGGCATTTTCATCTATCTGACGCAGAATCCCGTTCTGCCCGCCCTGGCCATGGCCCCTTTCATCCTCCAACGCCTGCTGCGCCGCGCCAGGGGAACACCCGTCCCCCTTCCGCTGGCTTTGCAGCCCGTGCCCTTCTACTTCTGCCTGCTCGCCGCCGTGTACATTCATGACGTGCTGACGCAAAAAACATGGGCAGGTTACGGGGATTCCTGGCCAACGCTGTTTATGGTCATGGGCGGCGCCTGTCTGCTCTTCCCCGCCTTCTTTCTGCAAGATGCCCTGCGGGAAGAACGCATTCAGAACGCCGGCGCCCCGCTTTTGCGCGCCGGCGTGGCCTTGGGAGCCGCCCTCCTGCTTTCCTGGTCAACGGGAATCAGCGGCGGATACAAAATTCCGGCTTTCGGCGCCCTGCCCCTTTTATTCTGCGCTCTGCTCGCCCACCGCCGCCTGCAGGGGGCGGGCAGCACCCGCGCCTGCGCCCTGCTGGCTCTTGTTGCCGGGCTGGTGATGTTCAGGGCGGGATATGAATATCCCTATGTTTTTCCGCCACGTCCCATGCCCCGCTCAAGCCTTGTCCACGATGCGGGTGAGATATACCGCAAGGCGCGCGGCGTATACGTTGACGCGGAAATGTTGGACAAACTGCGCGAACTGCGGGAACTCAGGCTCAAATACGGCCCTGACTACAAAACCTTGCCCGCCTTCCCCCTGGCCTATTTTCTCAACGGCGACAAGCCCGCCTACCCGGCGGAATGGCTTATGGACTGGCAGATAGGCGGTCGCGTTGAGGAATTCTACCGCCAACTGGAAGAGCGCGGCATCACTGTTTTTATGGAAAAGGACCAGATCGGCGTCGCCGCTCCGGATGCGTACGCCTCGCGCCGTTATTCCGTTCCCTTGCGCGTCATTGAGAACTGGCGCAAGATTGGGGAAACCAGATATTTTGTGGTGCTGCAAAAGCCGGATAATTGATTGCGTTGCCTCTTGCGCTATAAACTATTAACATTTTCTGCCGTATACTATTTTCGTGGAATGCGTTAGCCGACAGTTTCCGCCGCGCGCTATTCCTGCCCGTATTCGAGATGTTATGGAATAGCGGCGGATGACAACTAAATTCTATCTTCGAGGTTCGTATGGCTGATCCGCAAAATACCAATGAAGACATCATTGAACTCACGGAACTCATCGAAAAGGGCGACAACGCCACGCCCGCAGATACTGTGAACAACGCCGCCCCGCATGCGAAGGAAGAAGCCACGGGCACTGCGCTGGAGAGCCTGAACGACGCTTCGACAATCTCCCCTGGAGGCGATATCGACTCGTTGCTGGCTCAACTGGACGCGGGCGACAACAATGAAACCGTGACGCAACCGGCAGATCAGGCGGAGATTTCGGCGGATGAAACGGGACATATTGTTGACCCCCATGAAAAGCTGGACATGTCCGGCATGGAAGAAGTGGACAATTTGCTTTCTTCCCTGCAAATCCCGCTGACTCCGGCCCAGGCCGGCGTTCCTCCTCAAGAAAACGCGGCTGCCGCCCAACGCGCCGCGCCGTCTTCCCCGGCCGATACCCCCTTTGATATAGATTCCCTGCTGCACCCCGACCCCGTAGCAGCCATGGACACGTTTTTGGAGGACGCCTACCCGCAGGTCGAAGAAAATTCCGGGGTTGAGCCGGCGGAACCGGCCCCCCCGCGGGACGAATCCGCAGCAGGCGCGCAAACGCAGGAAAAAACGCCGGCAGAAGTCCGCGAGATTTCGGCGGAACTGGACGACATCCTGGCCGCCGCGGGCGAGCCGGACCTCCCGGAAGAACCGTCCCCGCAACAGCCGCGCGAAGAGGAAGACGCCTCTCTCGCCGCCGCGCCGGAAGCTCCCCCAGTTGAGGCTCTGTCGGAAGAGGCGCAGGAATCGCCTTCCTCCCCGGCTGACCGTCTGGTTGAGCCGCCGGCACAGCCGGCGGAACCCGCCCACTCGTGGGACGAATCCGCAGCAGGCGCGCAAACGCAGGAAAAAACGCCGACAGAAGTCCGCGAGATCTCGGCGGAACTGGACGACATCCTGGCCGCCGCGGACGGATCGGACCTCCCGGAAGAACCGTCCCCGCAACAGCCGCGCGAAAAGGAAGAGGCATCTCTCGCCGCCGCGGAGGAACATCCCGCAAGCCGGCCTCCGGCCGAAGCGCCGGTGGATTCCTCTCCCGCGCCGATACAGGATGCCCAACCGGCCGAGGTGAAGGCTGCCGCGCAGGAAGCGTCCCCGGTTGAGGCTCCGCCGGAAGAGGCGCAGGAATCGCCTTCTCCTCTGGCTGATCGTCTGCAGGAAGTTGAACATCGTCTGACCGCGCTGGAAAAGAATATGCTGGAAACTGCGGAAACCGGCAGCCTCCTGAAAACCTTGGAACAGCGCCTGGACGCTCTGGAGTCGGCCCTCCCCAGAAAAGAAAGCCCCGCGCCGGCGGGAGAAAACGCGCAGGCCCTGCATGCGTACATGGAGCTTGCAGCCCGCCTGGATGGAATAGAAACTCGCGTGAATGCCGTTGCGGAACTCGCAACGCGCGCGGACAGGATGGAAATCCGCCTGAACGCCGTCGCGGAACTCGCAACGCGCGTGGACGATCTGGAAGCGCGGCTGAACGCCGTCGCGGAGCAGTTCGAATCACGCGTGGAAAAAGCGGCGGCCGCGGCCGCGGCCAAGCTGCTGCGGGAAGAAATAGCCAGGCTGCTGGCCTCATGACGGCCTGTCGGCACCCATCGCCCTTTTTCAGGCCGGCGCCCTTTGAAAAACGGGGATCGCCATGACGGCGGCAGCGTTGCGCATGGGACGCATAGGCTATCTCAACGTGCTGCCCATATACCATCCACTGGAAGCCGGCATCCTTCCCCACGATTACGAGCTTGTCTCCGGCCCACCTGCCCTGCTGAACGTCATGATGGCACGGGGGGAGCTGCACGTCTCCTCCTGTTCCTGTTTTGAATACGCCTGTCGGCCTGAGCGTTATTATCTGGTGCGCGACCTCTCCATCGGTTCACGCGGCCCGGTAATGAGCGTGTTGCTGCTTTCCCGCGTGCCGGTAGACGCGCTTGACGGACGTGAAATACTCATCAGCGGCGAAACGCATACCTCTGTGGCGCTTCTGCGCCTGCTTTTGCAGAACCGCTACCATCTGCGCGCGAGTTACGTCACCGGGCAGGTAACCTCGGCCCTGCGGGCCCCCGATCCGCCCGCGGCCTTCCTCGCCATAGGCGATGAAGCCCTGCGCCTGCGCAACCATCCCGAATATCCCCATCGGCTGGATATGGCCGAAGCCTGGCGGGAATGGACCGGCCTGCCTTTTATCTTCGGTCTCTGGGTGGTGAGCCGCCGGGCTGCGGACGACAGACTTTTTCACGACGATCCGGGGGAATTGCTGCGGCGCGGCAGGGACTGGGGTCTTGCCAACATGGATGTGATTCTGGATCTCACGGCCCACGGCTGCCCTCTCTCCCGCGAGGAATTGCGCGTCTACTACCGCGACGGTCTGGTGTACAGCCTTGGCGAAGGTGAATTGCAAGGGCTGCGCCTGTTTTACGACAGGCTCGCCCAGGCCGGCATGATACCCTGGGCTCCGGAACTGCATTTTTTCTGACAGGCGGCGCGAAACACTTCAGCCGGCCGCGGCTTCCAGAGATCCGGCTTCCTCGTGACGGTTCAGGGCGCGCAGGGCGCGGGCCAGAGTTTGTCGCGCCTCCGGGCGATCATGGATGCCCAGGCTTCGGCGGGCGAACATTTCCGCCAGTTCCGGGGATTCATTGCCGTTAAGATAGAGCTTTGCCAAACCGAGCATGGCCGCGGCATCGTCGGGGTTGCGCGCCAAGGCGTCCTGCAGCAATTCCCGCGCCTCGCCGTGTTTGCGTCCCCGCGCCATAAGCCCGGCCAAAAGGCGTCTGGCGGGCCCCGCCTGTTGCCGGGCGTCTTCCAGCGCGATGGCGCGCTCATAAAACGTCCTGGCCAGGCGTGTTCTGCCCCCGGCTTCATACAGTTGCCCCAGGCGGATATGGGCAAAAAGATGATCCGGCGCGCGGGCGAGACAACGACGATAATAATGGATCGCGGCGCGCCGCCTGCCGAGTATCTGACTGACCGCGCCAAGATTGTAGCAGGTCTGCCCTTCCAGCGGGCCGCCATGTTTCAGGGCGTCCAGAAAATGACGGTTCGCATCCTCCCTGCGGCCCAGGGCAGCCATGCAGACCCCCAGAGAATTCAAGGCCATGACATTATTTTTGTCCGCCAGAAGGGCCAGTTTGTATTCCTCCACGGCACCGAAGAGATCACCCTGACTGTAAAGCCTGTCGGCGCTGATGTTCAAGGCCAGGGAATTGCACGCCCCGGCTCTGGGTTCCGGCAAAAGCAGGGCGTACTCCAGCGCTTTCAGGGCGCAATCGCGTATCTCGGCCTTGTTGAAATGCAAAAACGGATAGCCGGCCAGCCCCGCGGCCGGCCCGTGCTCCCTCAGGGCAGAGCACAATGATTCATAGAAGGGAAGCGCCGCTTCCGGCGACGCGCCGGAATGAAAGAAAATGAGGCCGGTGTCGCCGTATTCTCCGCAAAGAAAGGAGCATGCCGCGCCGTTTTCCGGGCTTTTTTGCAGGGCAAGTCCGCGCAGCCTCTGCGCCGCCTCGGCAAAAACACCGGCCCCCGCTTTTTCAAACCGCACGATGGCGAGGACGAAGCGGGCGGACTTGCTCATTTCACGAACGGATCGCTTCAAAAAAGCCCCGTAGCCGCAAATGCCCTGCGCATTCATGACAGAGGCGGCGGCATCCCTCCCGCGTGCCGGATCAATATCCGGGATTGCGCCCAGCGGGGAAAGAATATCTCCCCTGGCCGGCGGATCGGCCGCATCGGCCACATGCAGAACTTCCGCCACAGAGTCCAGCGGGCCGATCTGCAGCAGCACAATTTCGCCCTTGTATGCGCCGCCTTCGCGGGCGTGAACGGCAAAGCGCATCCCTTCGGCCGCGCCGGCCCGGCGGCCCAGGCTCACGAGCACACGCCCGCCGCCCAATATTTCCCGCGCCACGCCACCCTCGCGCAAAATACGGGCAAAGGCCAGGATACGGCGGGAGGCGGCCGTATCCTGATCCATATCCCAAATCATGTCCCGGGCCACGTCCGCCGCGAGAAGAGCGCGGGCAAGAAGACGACGGGCCTGGTCATACATGGGCTTCATCATGTCCGCGCCCTGCATGTCCTGCGGGTAGACGGCATACCCCGCGCAAAGGGCAGGCCGGATGGGGCGGAGGGACAGGGGGTCGGGCAGACATGCCGCCTGCATGCGCCCCAAAACGGCCCGGACCGCGTTTTCGCAGACGGCCCGCCCCGCGCCGGGAAGCAGGAGGGCAAATTCATAGCGGCCCACACGGGCGGGCAGAGCGTCGGGAGGCAGGGCATCTGCGCACAATCTCGCAAGTTCCCGCAGGAAATCGTTTTCAAACGCGTAGTCGTCGGTCTGGCGGACAATGCTCTCCCCGTTGGCGAGGCGGACAAGCGCAAGACCAAAGCACAGGCTGGGCAGCGACGCGCCGCCGGTGGCGGCGGTATCTTCAAGAAAACCGCGCACGCGCGCGGCACGCCGCCCAATGTGCGCAACAAGCGTGTCTTCCGTCGCGAAGGACGTCAGCGCGTCTGTGCGCGCGGCTTTGGCGAGGGCGAGATTGGCTAGGCAAAGAGCCGCAATGTCCGGCAGGACGGACAAAAGGGGCCTGATTTCACGCGGGCGCACGCCTCGCGCCATAAACACACCCAGCAAGCGCCCCTCCGCCGTCAGGGGCAGCAGCAAACGACGCTCCCGGGGCAGAAGCCTCGGGGCTTGCAGCGTGGCCCCCGCAGGAAAATAGAGGGCGTGGCCGGTGAAAGAAAAGAGCGTCGCCATATTTCGGCAAAGCGGCTCTTCCATTTCCAGCAGATCGCGGGGAGTCAGTTGTGGAAGGGGGGCAAGGGCATCATGAATTTTTCCGTCCGCCATATGCACTATCAGCTACCCGAATTTGCGGAATTGCGCAATAATCGTCCTCCCCGATCCCAGGGCAATCGAATGAATAATTAGAAAAAGTCTAGAAATACTGCCGTCTCTCCGGTAGTCTATGGAAAAAACTGGAGGGATATATGGCGGAACGCTTATCCATAGCTATTATTGAACAT
>JAISOT010000194.1 GCA_031275465.1 Desulfovibrio sp. | reverse complement strand
CAATCGCAGATTCAGTTTGCCGGATATGTTTGCCCGACTCGCGTATGTCGCACTCAGAACTCCACCGATGCCGTACAGGCTCTTAAAATTAGCTGAATCTGGTGCGTAATCAGGTTTTTCTAAATCCCTCAGATTGGCGATACGTTGAAGGGATTACATCAGCATTTCCCTAGACTTTTTCTAATTATTCATTCGATTGCCCTGAGAGAAGTCGACCTATTCCGGGGCTGTTTTCCGGGGCGTCAGGTACTGGCGCATCTTTTCCACCACCTCGGCAAACTCCAGCGGCTTGCTCACATGGTTGTTCATGCCGGCTTCAATGCATTTTTCGATGTCTTCGCGGAAAACATGCGCCGTCATGGCAATAATGGGCACAGTTTTTGCTGCGGGCGCGTCCAGCGCGCGGATGCGGCGCGTGGCCTCCAGGCCGTCCATGATGGGCATCTGCACATCCATGAGAATTATGGCATACCTGTCCGGGTCATCGCTGACGCGCCGCAGGGCATCTTCGCCGTTTACGACGCTGTCGATTTCCACCCGGGTCGGCTCCAGCAGCGCCGCCACTATTTCTCTGTTGATATCAATATCTTCGGCAAGAAGGATGCGGTATCCCGCAAAAATGCCGGCCGCGTCAGCCGCGGTGGCGGCAACGATGTCCATGCCGCCGGACTCCGGGCCCGGGACGCATTTTGCCCTGATGGTGAACCAAAAAGTGGATCCCTCTCCCGGAGTTGAGATCACGCCCATGGTTCCGTCCATCATTTCCACAATGCGCTTGGATATGGCAAGGCCAAGCCCTGTTCCGCCGAATTTGCGGGAAACGCTGTTGTCCGCCTGTTCAAAGGGAGAGAACAGACGCGAGCGCTGCTCTTCGGTCAGGCCGATGCCCGTGTCCGAGACGGCAAAGTAAAGCGTACAAATATCCCCCTCCCTCTCCTGCAGGCGGGCATCAAGCTGTATGCTCCCTTCTTCGGGCGTAAATTTTACCGCGTTGGAGAGCAGGTTGATGACAACCTGGGCAATCCGCTGATCGTCAGCCCAAAAAAACGGCGGGAGGGACGGGTCGATATTCTGTTTGAAACGCTGGTTGCGCTCGCTGACGCGAAAGCGTATCACCGTGACGATTTTCTTCAGCATTTCCTCAAAGCTGAATTCCACCGGGGAAAGTTCCAGCCTGCCCGCCTCAATTTTGGAAATGTCCAGAATATCATTGATAACGCCGAGCAGATGCATGGACGCGGTTTCGATTTTGTCGAGACAGTAGTTTTTACGCTCGGTGTCATGGCTGGATTTCGCGATGTTGATCATGCCGATGACCACGCCGATGGGCGTGCGTATTTCATGGCTCATATTGGCCAGAAAACTGCTTTTCGCCCTGCTTGCCTGCTCCGCGTTCTCTCTTGCCTGGACAAGCTGGGTAATGTCGTTCATGACGACCACGACGCCCTTGCAGACGCCTTTGTCCTGCGCCGGCGACGTGGTGATTTTGTACGTGGAGGTCACGCCGTTTTTCAGCACGACGGATTCTTCCGTGACAAGCGTGCCGCCGCTTTTCAGAATTTCGCTACATCGCTCGACCACGGCGGCCACCCAGTCATCGGGCATGATTTTTGAAAAAAGGTCGGCGAACGGCATTCCCACTATTTCGCGTATGTCGCTGTGGGCAAGCAGGGAAACGGCCGTGGCGCTGCCGAGCACAAGGCGCAGATCCCTGTCCAGCATAAAGATGACGCTCGACACGTTCTTCAGCAGAAGGCGGGTGTAAAAATGGGCCAGTTTGGCGGCGGCCTCGTTCATGTCGCGCAGACGTTCCGTCTGTTCGTGCATGAGGGTAAGCGCGCGGTAATCCCGCTCCAGCTTGCGCACATAGCCCAGCAGTTCCGTCAACTCACCTTTCGGAGCTTCGCCGCCGCCGGAGCCGGCCGCCAGATTTTCCAGCCGGCGGACCAGTTCTCTATAATCCGCCTTCCGGTTTGTCTGCCTGATAAGATCCATCCGCCTGCCTGATTATTGCGGTTACAGCAAATTCATTTGGACACAATAACAATAACGTAACGTCATAAAAGCACATATTTCAGTCTGCCCAATTATTTTTCAAAAAGCAAGCCCGCCGGGAGAAAACTGTATGCTCATCCGGCACGGGCCGGACTGTTGACAAACTCCGTTTTTTGGAAGCGGGGTTGGCGGGTTCGGGTTATGAAATAAACATTGTTTCCGTGAATTATTCCCCGAAGGTTGACATTGCTTCAGGGCCTGATGAAATTCGGCCTTTCCTTGCGCTCGCCGGGGAACAAAGCCACGCTATGTCGCCCGCCCTGGAAATCAGGGCGGCGGTTCTGCAATTGCCGATCACTCCGTAATCAAGATCATCCATGTCCTGCGCCCCGCCTCCAAAGCGTTATCCCCGTTCAGGACGCGGCAGATTATGATACTCTATATGAGTTGCGCTTGCAGATCAAGGCAGTTGCGGGTAAACTTCAGGGCAATCGAATGAATAATTAGAAAAAGTCTAGAAATCCTGCCGTCTCTCCGGTAG
>JAISOT010000193.1 GCA_031275465.1 Desulfovibrio sp. | reverse complement strand
CAATCGCAGATTCAGTTTGCCGGATATGTTTGCCCGACTCGCGTATGTCGCACTCAGAACTCCACCGATGCCGTACAGGCTCTTAAAATTAGCTGAATCTGGTGCGTAATCAGGTTTTTTTAACGCTTTCGTTGTGTTGCCCGGCAATATCAAGAGCGTATTCAAGCTGCGCATTGCCAAAGGAGGTTGCTTTCGGCGTTACCTGAAAACTGTACTTGTATCCCCGTTCAGTAATTTGATCGGCAAAGGCAAAGGTGACGATGGGCACGCCGACCCGCTCAGTGACTTCAGAAACGGCAAGGGTGGTCGACGAAACAAAAACGCCGATTATTCCACTGACTTTATTTTGGGACACAAGCCGCTGAGTTGCCGCCGCTGAAGTATTTGGCGTCGGCACGTCAACGCTCATAATTTTGATTTTCGCCGCTCCGAGGGACTTTATCCCGCCGGAGGCATTAACAGCGTCGACAACCATTTCACTGGCATGGAGGGAACTCACCCCGAATTTCGCATTCGGCCCGGACAAGGGTTGCAGAACGCCAATGGTAATCTCCTGTGCGGCGAAGGTCGGCAGGCTCACGAAAAACAAAAAGAGAGTGACGGAAAAACATGTTGCAAGCCGTTTAAACCATTGAGTAGCCATGATGGAGTACTCCTTGTCGCGTTTATGCGTTGCGCGAATGATTTTCATCAATCCGTTGGGATGTAGTTATTTTCAAAATTCATGCCATATAGAGATATGTATTGAGTGCCATACTGGAGAGGTTTTAGCACCAGTTCTGTCTTCTGTTTCCACAAAAAAGTATAAATTGTTGTGTAAATAATACGTCAATGTCGTTTCCACCTGTAACCGCCAATGCATTGGGTGCCGCTTTTGCGAATGTCTTGACGGGGTGCGCAAACGATGCCATTATCAATAACGTGAAATCAGGTTTGGGCACTGTTGCCGAAACGATCCCGGACAGCCAACCCTCATGAGGTCCTATGTTCGCCTCGCTCTTGCCGAAATCGGCGCCGTTTTTCGAGATGCTGCTCGCGCAGAACAGCCTGTTGCGCAGGGCGGCCGATCTGCTGCTGGCAATGCTGGAAACCCCTTCTGAGCAGGAGCGAAACCACAAGGAAATGGCTTTGCTGGAAGAAGAGGCGGATCAACTGTACGGCCGGATTGTCCGTTCGCTTTCCCAGACGTTTATTACCCCCATTGACCGTGAGGACATCCTGCGCATCAACCAGGCGCAGGAGGAAGCCATAGACTGCCTGCAGTCCCTGAGCACGCGCCTGTCCATTTTTGAATTTCCCCGCGTGCGTTTTCCCGCCCTGCAGATGGCGCGCACCATTATCAGCCTGCTTGCCCTGACGAAACTCATGCTTGAGGGGCTTTCCGATCGCCGCGACTGCCATAAAACCCGCGCTTTCAAGGCCCTGCGCGGCGAATGCGACATGCTGCTTTCCACGGGTCTGGCCGAACTTATGGATGAAAAACAGGAGTTCACGCCGCTTCTGGTCATGCGGATACTCAAGTGGAGCCAGATATACGAGCGCCTTGGCGTGCTGATTGAGCAGAGCACGGCGTTGGCGGAAACTATCGAGGAAGCGGTGCTGAAGAATGTTTGAGGTTCCCTTTTTGCTGCTTGTCATAGTCAGCGCGGCCCTGATCTTTGATTTCACCAACGGCGCGCACGACTGCGCCAACGCCATCGCCACTGTGGTTTCCACAAAAGTCGTGACGCCGCGCTTCGCGGTGGGCGCGGCCGCCCTGCTCAACCTCTGCGGAGCGCTCATCGGCACTGAAGTCGCCAGAACGCTGGGCGGCGGCATAGTGGTGCCGGAGGTCGTTGAAGGCAGCCGGATTTTGGTGCTCGCCGCCCTTTCCGGAGCTATCGCCTGGAATATCATCACCTGGTATTTCGGCATCCCCTCTTCATCCTCCCACGCCCTGATAGGCGGCCTTGTCGGCGCGGCCGTCGCCCATGCCGGTTTTTGGGCGCTGAATGGAAAGGGCATTGTGGACAAGGTATTGCTGCCTCTTGTGATTTCGCCTCTGGCGGGTTTTGCTATGGGCATGTTTTTCATGTGGTGCATTTACCGGGGCTGCGCCAATGCCCACCGCGCCAGGGTCAATGCGGCCTTCCGTCGTCTGCAGCTTGTTTCCGCCGGGCTTATGGCGACAAGCCACGGCCTTAACGACGCGCAGAAGACCATGGGCATCATAACTCTGGCGCTGCTGATTTTTGGAGAAATTGATTCCGTGGAAGTGCCCTTGTGGGTTAAACTGGCCTGCGCCGGGGCCATGGCTCTGGGCACAGCCTTCGGGGGCTGGAAAATTGTGAAGACAATGGGGCATCGCATTTTCAAACTGGAGCCGGTGCATGGTTTCGCCGCGGAGACGTCGGCCACCCTGATCATCTCCGGCGCTTCGTTTTTCGGCGCGCCGGTCAGCACAACGCACACCATCTCCGCCTGCATTTTCGGGGTGGGCTCGGCCAGGCGCCTCTCCGCCGTGCGCTGGCCCCTGGCCATGCGTCTGGTGACCGCCTGGATTTTGACCTTGCCGGCGGCCGGGTTGATGGGTTTTATTTCCTTCAGGACATTTCAGTTATTCTGGCGGTTCTGAAAAAGCATGGATTTTTTGCGGCTCCGTGAAATAACTGCAAGCCCGCGTCCCTGTGCGGGAGGAGGCGATATGCGCCATCTGCGTCATGCCCTTTTGCTCTGCGCCATCGCATTCGGCGTTGCCGCGCATTGCGTCCTGGCCGGGGAAAACTCCCGGAACATGAGCGCCAGGGAGGTCTTTGCCCTTCTGCCCGACACGATTTTTGAGAATACGGTGGAAGGATTGAGCGAAGGGGAAAAACAGCGGCTGCTCGCCGACGGTCAGGAGGAATTTTGGCAGTTGGCCGAGGAAACACAAGATTCCCTGCTCTTTTCCGCGCTTCCTTTCCACGACAGCGCCGTGGCTCTGCGTCTTTTCCATGAAACGGACGAAAATTTCTGCCTTGCGGCCACAGGCACCATCGGCGGCCCCTTGTGCACCCTGGAGCTTTGGCGGATGGACAACGCGGGCAGAATGGTGCCTGTTGACGGCCCGCCCGAGCCGGACATCAGGGATTTTTTGCAGGCGGGTCAGGTTTTGCCCAGGGATATCCAGCCTTCCACCATTCTTTGCCTGGATTTCGACGGTCTGAAGGCGCAACCGCTGTTCTGGAGCAGCTCGGGCCTTGTGGATCTGCCTGTTGCCCGCGAGGTGCGCTATCAGTGGAACGGCAGCGCTTTTGAAAAACGGATCTCGACAAAGGCGGCACCATGAGCATTCCGGCGGTTTTCGTCCGGTAACGGAACCAGCGTCAGGAATAATCAATGCAGCGATACATGTATTTTCCACCAAGTTTGCAGAAACTTTCTCTGTATTCGTGTGGGATATCACTTCTTGTGCTGTAAGTCAGCGACTTCATAAAAAGGACAGGCCCGCTTCTGCTGCTGTCGAGCAACTCCGCATCTCCGGCGCGGGGCGGGCGCAACGTCAACAATTCGTCGGTATGGTTTAAACGGAGATTGTAGTCCTCCTCCACAATAACGAATAGGGGAACTTTTTCAAAACGCCGGTGAGGGACTTGCAAAAGACCGGAAAAAAGTTCAGCGCTGAAGTATGATTTGGTCAGGACGACAACACCTTCATCCTCCTTAAATATTCTGGTTACCTTTATCAGTTGCGTGGCGTCACCCAGTTTTAAGGCGCTGTTTATCTCAGGCACAGGGTGCGCAATCGTCACCGAGTGGAGGCGAACGGAGTTGGCGCATTCAGTATCGCGAAAATTATTCAAGAACAGATAATATTTTCGCATAGCCCGCATGAAGGATTTGGATGCCACATATGTTCCGCTCCCCTGGCGCCGGTAAAGAATACCATCGTTGACAAGGTTGCCTATAGCTTTCTTGACGGTGCCTACGCTCACTCCCGTACATTCGGCGAACAACCTTTCGGGAGGGATGGCTTCACCGGGTTTCCAGTCTCCTTCGGAAACGGCCATCTGTATCAGCCGCTGCAGTATTTTGTATACAGGTATATCCCCGGCATTCGGGATTCTGCGCCTGTATTCCGCCAATTTTTCCTGCCATGATATTTCAATAATATCCACGTGTTACCTGCAGCTTATGTTTGTCTGAACATGAAAAGCGGCCATACAGCGCAGTGTGTCGCCCGGTTTTTACGCCGCAACATCGGCAGCCGCGCCGCAATCCCATCTTTGCCGTGACGACGGGCGTTCTTGCATTAATAATAACCACCAAATATTAGCTTATTGTTTAATTGCTGTAAATGATTATATCAATATGATTTCAGCCTGTCCGCGTTGCCGAAAATCTGCCGCATAAGCCCGTGTTGAGATAAGAAATAATTCAAATATTAATAACTACTTAATATTATTAAAATTATAGTGCTTGACAAAAAATTACCGACGTGAAATTGATATAGACAAGTATTTGTATATTTATATAGGGGATTCTGCCTTCAAGAAGACGTTCACAATTAATCCGCAGACGCTACGGTATGTACCAAAAGCATTTGCGATGGGGAGCGATATACGTTTTGGCCGCTAGAGCAAATTACCATTGAAAATGTATAATTTGCTCTGCAAGGATTTGCTTGCAAATCCTTGCCGCGAGATTGTCGCAAGGCGAATTCACTTCGCCGGCAAGCGACAATCTCAAGCGTAAAATGCTATAGTGTCCGGGGCCGGTCACAACGGAGCGTCCAGAAGAAGATTACCCACAAAAGGCCCTCCGGGTGGAAATTCCACATCTGCTTTGTTGAATTCTGTTGTTGAGGAAATAGAAATTAACCATTCAACTATGGAGAAAGCCATGAAAAGAGGAATTTGCCTCCTGGTAAGTATTTTTGTTTTATGCGCAACGTCATTATTTTCAGCCGCGGCGGAAAGTTACCCTGAAAGAGCAATTACCGCATATATCCCTTTGCCTGCCGGGGATACCGCAGACATATTTGTCCGCACAATCACTCCTTACATGGAAAAATTTCTTGGGCAGCCCATAGTGCTGGTCAACAAGCCGGGAGCAGGCGGTTCTACCGCCGTTTCAAGTTTAGCTGGGGCCAAACCTGATGGTTATACCATGTCATGGGCCAACTTGCCAACACTTGTAACTTTGCCTCAGATGCGCAAGCTGGTTTATGACGCTAAAAAGCTTGTTTACATCGCCGCGCCAATGGAATTTGAATATATATTGTATGTGGCCAAAGACTCTCCGATCAATTCCTTAAAAGAGTTAATTGCAACGGCTAAATCCAAACCGGACAACATTATCTATGCCGTTCTGGGCCTCGGTTCAACAAATCATCTCGGGGTAGCTTGGTTGGCCGACAAGGAAGGGATTCAGATGAAGGCCGTTCCGTTTGAAGGGAATCCGAAAGCCATATCAGCGGTCTTGGGTGGGCATGCCACAGCCGTCAACACTTCTACAACCGCATCTGTTTCACCATACAAAGCCGGATTGATAAAGCCGCTAGTGGTAATGAGTTCGGAACGTATCGCCTTTATTCCGGATACTCCAACACTCAGAGAGCTCGGTTACGATTTTTCACAATATTCCTGTCTCGGGGCAGTATTTCCTGAAGGTACCCCGGAGGCGGTGCGTAAGCGTATGGAGGATGCCGTACGTTATGCCGTAGAACAGAATGATGTCAAGCAGCAGGCCGCTGAAAAACTTTATGCTCGGATAGTTTTTCGAACAGGCGGAGAATACAAGGCCTTATGTGATAAATACTGGGATATATGGGGCAGGGTATTGGAAAAAGTCAAACTTAAAACACAATAAGCCATTTCAGTAAATCCAATAGGGGCATATAGTTACCTGATTACGTACCATTCTCCGCCAATTTCAGGAGTCTGTACGGCATGGGCGGAGTCTAAGGGCGACATAGGCCAAGCGAGTAAACAGATCCGGCAAATGGAACCTTCGATTGAAGC